>NZ_CP102293.1:3000000-3244954 GCF_025152575.1 Subdoligranulum variabile
TGGAGGTGCGGGGGCATTCCTGGGAAACCAATCTGCCGGCGCGTCGCCTGATTTATACCCACGATCTGTATGAGCCGGTGCAGGAACTGGCTACTCGCATTGTGGCGGCCGCCCGCGGAGTACTGGAAAGCACTCCGCCGGAATTGGCAGCGGATGTGTCGTCTACGGGTGTCCTTCTTACCGGAGGTGGTTCACTGCTCCGCGGCCTGGCCAGTTATCTGGCCGGGGAATTGCATGTGGATGTGGCCATTGCGCCTGATCCCATAAACTGCGTGGCGCGCGGTACGGCCATCAGCCTCAGCGAAGGAAAATATCTGACGGCCGGGTTCCGGGATGCGACGCCCAAAGCGTGGAAAAAGACGCTGCAGAATATCCGTGACCCCTTTGCCGCTGAATGATAGATGCCACACCACCGAAAGAACGTTAGAGAAGGGAAACCAAGCTATGCCTGAGATTACCCAGGAATATATCGCTCTGCGCGACCAGTATATTGAAAGTAAATTTACCCGTCTGAATCCGGTTCAGCGGCAGGCCGTTTTTACCACCGAAGGACCGCTGCTGATTCTGGCCGGTGCAGGGTCCGGAAAGACCACGGTGCTGGTCAACCGGATTGCCAATATTATCCGTTTTGGTTCTGCGCACGGCAGCAAGGAACTGCCCCGCACCGTAACCCAGCAGGATCTGGAAGACCTGCGCGCAACTGTCCAGTCGGGTCGGGATCTTCCCCGGGAAACCGCCTATCTGGCAGTGCGTCCCGCGCGGCCCTGGAACGTACTGGCCATTACCTTTACCAATAAAGCTGCGGGCGAACTCAAGGAACGTCTTCGTGCCATGCTGGGAGAGACGATGGGCGGTGATGTGAACGCATCCACTTTCCATTCGGCCTGTGTGCGGATCCTGCGCCGTGATGCCGAGCGCATCGGATTTCCCAAGAGCTTTACCATTTACGATTCCGACGATCAGCAGCGCGTCCTCAAGCAGATTTATAAGGACAAGATGATCGATGACAAGTTCCTGCCCATCAAGTCGGCGGTTTCTCAGATCAGCTCTTATAAGGATAAGCTCATGTCCCCGGAGGATGTGGCGGCGGAAACGCCGCGGGATACAAAGGCTGCGCTGATTTCCAAAATCTACACGACCTATGCCGGCCGCCTGAAGACTGCAGGGGCTATGGACTTTGACGACCTGATATACCACACCGTGCGCTTGCTGCAGACCGATGCCGAGGCACGGGAATACTACCAGAACAAATTCCGGTATGTGGTTGTGGACGAGTACCAGGATACCAGCATCGCACAGTTTCATCTGGTCCGCCTGCTGGCGGGGGGCACCAATAATGTCTGTGTGGTGGGTGATGACGACCAGTCAATCTACAAGTTCCGTGGCGCCACCATTGAAAATATCCTCAACTTTGAGCAGGTGTTTACCGGCGCCAAGACCATCCGCCTGGAGCAGAACTATCGTTCCACCTCCAATATCCTCAATGCGGCCAACAGTGTCATCAAAAACAATACCGGCCGAAAGGGCAAGACGTTGTGGACGGAAAAAGGTGACGGCGACAAAGTGCACCATTATACGGCAGCGAGCGAGCAGGATGAAGCCAGCCATATTGCCGATGTGATCGGTGAGCATCTGCGGGAGGGGGCGCATCTGAGGGATCATGCCGTTCTGTACCGCATGAATGCCCAGTCCAACCCCATCGAAACATATTTTGCCCGGGCGGGTATTCCCTATCGCATTGTCGGAGGCCAGCGATTCTTCGACCGCAAGGAAGTCAAGGACATCAACTCCTATCTGGCGGTAATCGTCAACCCGCGGGATGATGTGCGCCTGCGGCGTATCATCAATGAACCGGCACGCAAGATCGGCGCCTCCACGGTGGACAAGGTGGGAGAACTGGCAGCGCGTCAGGGCGTTCCCATGCTGCAGATCATTGCGGATGTACGGCAGTACCCGGAACTGACGCGGGCGGCAGCGTCTCTGGAAAAATTCTACGAGATGTACCGCGAATTGTGTGATCTCTCTGTGACAATCCCACTGGATGAATTCGCCGGAGAGGTCATCAAAAAGACCGGTTATGAGGCGATGCTGAAAGCTCAGAAGGAAGAAGGGGAGACTCGTCTGGAAAACCTGGGGCAGCTGGTCAGCTCGGTCAAAACCTATGCGGACCAGAATGGAGAGGATGCCACGCTCTCGGGGTTCCTGGAAGAAGTGGCGCTGATCTCCGATCTGGACAGCTATGACCAGGATGCCGACAGTGTGACGATGATGACCATTCATTCCGCCAAAGGTTTGGAATTTCCTTATGTTTTCGTGGTTGGTATGGAGGATGGCATCTTCCCCGGAGATATGGCCCGTTACAACGAGGAGGATATGGAAGAGGAGCGTCGACTGTGCTATGTAGCCATTACGCGTGCCAAGAAGGAGTTGTACCTGTCCACTTCCCGCAGTCGGTTGATCTTTGGCCAGACACGGCGCAATCTGCCCTCCTGCTTCCTGAGCGAGATCGATCCGGGTCTTATGGAGGAAACCCAAAGTCCGGAACTGGCTTATTCTGCGGGTGGTTTCGGGGCTGGATACGGCACCTACAGCACCAGTGTGCCTGGCGGGCGCAGTGGCTATTCCGGCGTTTCCCGCGGGTATCTGAACAGTGAGTATAACGCACGGCCCCGGGGCGGATTTGGTGCCGGGTACAGCAGCGGCTTTGCCAGTGGCGGACATGACAGCCCTCACTATAACGGCGGCCGTCATACGGTGCAAAGCGCCGGCTTCGGTGCCGGATACGGCAGCCGCACCAATCATCACAGCGGTGCACCGGCTGCGCCGGCCGGCGCAGGTACTTCGACGCTGGCAGGCATGCAGAATGCGACGCCCAAAAAGCAGGCAGTCCAGTATGCAGCCGGAGATCTTGTGGAGCACCGTGTGTTTGGCCGCGGTAAGGTGCTCAAAGCAACACCCATTGCGGGAGACTGCATCGTCGAGATCCAGTTCGACCGGGTAGGTGTCAAAAAGACAATGGCCAATTACGCACCGCTGAAAAAGATTACCGAGGCGGAATGACGAAAGGGAGGCGTTTTCATGCTGGTTCAACTGATCGCACATACCAATGATCCCGAAAAGACGGTGGCCGCTGCGGCCAAACTTTGCTATTCGGATGCACATATCGAAACTCTGCTCGACGGATTGACGCCTGAGAAGACGGCTGCCTTTTTACAAAAGCTGACGGACCTGGGACATGCCAGCCCCATCGAACATGCCAGCTTTACCTTCGGTATTGAGGGGGTGTCCCGGACGTTTCTGGCGCAGGTAACAAGGCACCGCATCGCCAGCTTCAGCGTGCAGAGCCAGCGCTATGTGCGTCTGGAGGATTTCCGGTATGTGATTCCGCCGGAGATCGAAGCCATCCCGGAGGCAAAGGCGCAATTTATTGATGCCATGAATACCGATGCCCGGAAGTATCTGGAACTGGTACAATCCCTGGAGGATGCCCACACCCGGCGGTTGATGGCGCAGGGCATGGAGGAAAAAGCAGCCCGGGCCAAAGCCTCTAAACAGGCCAATGAGGATGCGCGCTTTGTGCTGCCCAATGCCTGCGAGACCAAGATGGTCATGACGATGAACTGCCGCAGCCTGCAGAACTTTTTCAACCTGCGCTGCTGCAACCGTGCCCAGTGGGAGATCCGTGCGGTGGCGGATGAGATGCTGCGTCTGGTACTGCCGCTGGCACCGCACATCTTTGCTACGGCCGGGCCGCGCTGCCTGACTGGCCCCTGCCCGGAGGGGCGGATGTGCTGCGGCATGCAGGCCGAGGTGCGGGAAAAATACGCCCGACTGAAACAGGAGGCGGTCTGCCATGGGTAAGCTCATTATTTTTGAAGGGTTGGATGGTTCCGGCAAGGGAACGCAGACAGCGCTTACAGCCCAAAAACTCAAAGCCCACGGTGTGGATCTGCGGCAGATTACTTTTCCCAATTATGAAAGCGATTCCTCGGCACTGGTCAAGATGTACCTGTCCGGGCAGTTCGGCGATAAGCCGGATGATGTGAATGCTTATGCAGCATCCAGCTTTTATGCGGTGGATCGCTTTGCCAGCTATAAAACCGACTGGGGGGATTTTTACCGCGCCGGCGGATTGATTCTTTCGGATCGGTATACCACCTCCAATGCGGTGCATCAGTGTGCCAAGCTGCCGCCGATGCATTGGGACGGGTTCCTCAACTGGCTGTTTGATTTTGAGTATAAAAAAATCGGAATTCCGGCGCCGGATGCGGTTGTCTATCTGGCGGTGGATCCCGAGGTGTCCCAGAAACTGATGGATCAGCGCTACCACGGCGACGAAAGCAAAAAGGATATTCAGGAAAAGGACCGGGAATATATTGCCCGCAGCCGAGCAGCGGCGGAATACTGTGCCAAAATGTTCGGATGGTATCGCATTGAATGTACGGAAGGGCAAGATGTAAAAACTATCCGCTCGGTGGAGGATATCAATGCTGAGATACTTGCGAAAATACAACCGATCCTGTAAAATGAGGATTGCTGAAAGGGGACGTGCCTATGGTGCGAACGGCAGACACTGAAGATCTGGAAACATTGGTGGATCTGCGCTGTGCCCGCTATGGGGAATCCCGGGCCGATGCGGCCGGCTGGCTGCAGAATGTGGCGGGGCTTGCCCATATTCTGGTACTGCAACAGCCGGGCAAGCCGGCGGCTGCCATGCTGGCAGCGGTGCCGGTGCAGTACAGCCACCGCAGGGGGATCTGGTTCTGCGGGGCGGCTGCCGCGCAGGGAATTCCGATGGAGACACTGTTGCCCAAGCTGCTCAACGGCTGCCTGCGTGCCTTCGGGGCCAAGGATTACGACTTTGCGGTTCTGGCACCGGAGAATGCCCAGGAAGCTCAGGCATTGGAAGCATTGGGGTTTCGCAATCTCCTGCCTATGCGGGTACTGCAAAAACCTATTCAGCGCAATCTGCTGGCACAGGCAGAGTTTGACAGCCTGACGGTGCGCCACCTGCTGGAAATAAGGATGCGCTGCCAGCCGGGATGTATCGCCTTGCCCGAAACAGCGATGAACGAAGTGATGACTCAACTGTACCGTCGTGGTCTCACCGTGGTATCCAACCGTCGCGGGTACGGGCTGTATTTTACGAAGGCAGAGGAACTGCAGTTTCTGGAATTGCAGGCTGACAATGATTATTGTGCCGATACACTGCTGCAGGCAGCCAGGGAAAAGACCGGCGTCGACAGGGCCCGCATCTTGCTGGCGGAGAACCAGACGCTGTATCTGGGGGCCGGCAGGCGCTGCGGTTACGGGATGATCGCGTTTCTGCGCGGAGAATTCCCGGTTACGGATGTGTATTTCAGAATGCTGCTGTGAGCAGCAGACAGGATAGAGCAGGGGAAAGCCTGCACAAGAACAAAAGGAGAAATCCCATGAGGATCAATCGCAATGACAGCGGTGCTGCCGGTGGGGCATCGCAGAACCGGCCCGCACCGACTTCGGAGGTAAAAAAAGAACCGACGGCAGGCAAGGAGCCAACCCCTGAAAAAAAGGCCGCACCCGCCAAAACGAGAAAGCGGAAGGCAAAGCCGGAACCGGACACCGAGGAAGGGGCGGAGCATACCAGACGGCATTTTCCGCTTGGATGCCTGATTGTGCTGATCATCCTGGCGCTGGTGGCCTTCGGTGGATATAAGGTGATGCAGTTCTACGGAGAAATCGATGGAGGCTCCGAACTGGGCAGCGAACAGACGATTACCATCGAACAGGGCGCATCGGTGGGCAGCATTGCCACCCAGCTGAAGGACGCCGGCATCATCCAGTACGACTGGCTTTTCAAGGAGTATGTCAAGTACAGTGGCAAGGCGGCCGGCATCCAGTACGGGGACTTTGCACTGCGTTCCGGCATGGATTACAACACGATCATCCAGACGATTTCCCAGGAAGTTCGCCGCCCCACTGCCAACATCACCATCCCGGAAGGCACAACGGCGGTAGGCGTGGCCCAGATTTTCGTGAATGCGGGTCTGGTCGACAGTGTGGACACCTTCCTGAACTGCGCCAACGGCACCGATGGTTCGGATTTCAGTCAGTACAGCTTCTGGACGCAGATCCCGGATAACGGCCGTCTGATGAAGTGCGAGGGGTATCTCTTCCCCGACACATACAACGTCTATGCCGACGAAGATGTGTATTACTATGTGGATACCCTCTACAGCGAATTTTCGGCCAAGACCGAAGGCTTGATGGATACCATCAACGAAAAGGGGACAACACTGGACGATGTGGTTAAGCTGGCCAGCTTCATCCAGGAGGAAGCCGGAGTGGAAGCGGAGGATGCCAAGGTCAGCGCCTGCTTCCACAACCGTCTGGAGTCCAGTGATCCGCTGTGGGCGGAGCATAAGCTGGAATCCAACGCCTGCAGCTATATCATGCAGGATGTGGAGAACAACTACCTGTGGAACTCTCCTACAGCGGAATACTACGGCTGGCCGGCGTTGGGGGAGATTCCTGAGGATGTGCTGAATCTGTATGACACCTATCGCATCAGCGGGTTGCCGGCAGGCCCCATTTCCTGCCCGGGATACGCAGCCATTGAGGCGGCCCTGAACCCTGATCAGGAATTCATGGACGAGGGATATTTCTTCTTTGTCACGGGACATCCCGATACCGATGTGGCAGGACAGTATTTCTATGCCAAGACGGCAGAAGAGCACCAGGCAAATGTGGAAAAAGCAGGCTGGGCTTACTGATCAAAAATACAAAAAATACAAAAGCGCCCGGCGCGTCCGGGCGCTTTTGTACAGGAGGAAACTACGATGCTGCAACAGCCGGAACTGTTGGCCCCTGCGGGCAGCCTGGAAACTTTGAAATACGCCATTTTGTATGGCGCCGATGCCGTCTACTGCGCTTTGCCGGAGTTTGGCATGCGGGCGGCTCCTGTCAACCTTACGGTAGGCGAATTGCATGAGGGCTGCATCTTTGCTCATGCGCGGGGCAAAAAAGTCTATCTGACATTGAACACCCTGCCCACCAATGAAGAACTGAAAAAGCTGCCGCAGTATATCCAGGATGCAGCGGAGGCTGGCGTGGATGCCTTTATCATTGCTGATCTGGGGGTGCTGGCACTGGCCAAGAAGTATGCTCCCTATGTGGAACGCCATGTATCCACCCAGGCCGGCATCACGAACTATGAGGCCGCCAATGTGTGCTATGAATTGGGAGCCAAGCGGGTGGTGCTGGCCCGGGAACTGCCGCTGACCGAGATCGCACAGATCCGGGACAACTGTCCGCAGGATCTGGAACTGGAAGCGTTTGTGCACGGCGCCATGTGTATGAGCGTCTCGGGCCGCTGCCTGCTGTCCAGTTATATGACGGGCCGCAGTGGCAACCGCGGCGAATGCGCGCAGCCCTGCCGCTGGAAGTACGCACTGGTGGAGGAACATCGTCCTGGTCAGTACATGGAGATCGGAGAAAGCGAGAATGGAAGCTATATCCTCAACGCGAATGATCTGTGCACGGCCCCTTTTCTGGATCTGATCTGCAAGGCTGGTGTGGATTCCCTCAAAATTGAGGGCCGGGCCAAGACCTTCTACTATGTGGCATCCGTGACCAGCGCGTACCGCCGTGCCCTGGATCTATATCTGAAAGATCCTTTCAATGATTCCTACGAACTGCCTGATGATGTCATTGAAGAACTGAACCGCACCAGTCATCGCCACTATTCGCCTGGATTCTATTTCGGCAAGGAGCAGGCGCTCCAGACACCCAGCCATAGCTATGTGCGGGCGTGGGACTTTATTGGCACGGTAGATTCCTGGGAAAATGGGATTGCACATTGTACCCAGCGCGGAAAATTTACGGTGGGGGATTCTCTGGAAATCTTACAGCCTGATGGAAGCGTGGTCACGCTGGCACCAGAATGGATTGAAAACGAGGAGGGAAAACGTGTGGATGCAACGCCGCATCCTATGATGCACTACACCATCCCCTGTAAGACGCCGCTGATGCCTTATAGCCTGCTGCGTATGCGAAAACAGGAAGAAACAACCTGAACTCACTTACAGCCCCGCAGAGACGTCTCTGCGGGGCTGTAAGCGTTTATGGACAGGTATTACTCCAGAAGGCCGAAAGCTCGCTGCGCAGCGGCTCTGTGCCGTTTACAAGGCGCAGATGATCCCAATGCGGAGGCATCAGGCGCCGATTTTCAGGAGATGCAAAACGGTCATCGATCAAAAGGACAACGCCCTTGTCCTGCGGCGTGCGGATCACCCGTCCGGCGGCTTGCAATACCTTGTTCATACCGGGGTATCGGTAGGCGTAGTCGAAACCGGAGCCGCAAGTCTCCTCAAAGTGCTGGCGAAGCTGTTCCTGCCGGGGACCGACCTGCGGTAGTCCCGGGCCGACAATGGCAACACCGATCAAGCGGTCCCCTGTCAGATCCACTCCCTCCCCGAACACGCCGCCCAGAACGGCAAAACCGATTTGTGTCTGCGGTGGATTGGGCTTGAAATGGGAAAGAAATACCGTACGCTGCGCTTCGTCCATGCTGCTTTGCTGACAGAGTGTGGAAAAATTGGGATAGCGTGCAGAAAAATCTTCCAGAACCGACTGCAGATAACTGTAACTGGGAAAGAAAGCTAAATAGTTACCGGTCCTGGCACCGGCAAGGCAGGCAATCAAATCGGAAACCTGGGGAATACTGGCGCTTCGGTCTTTGTATCGTGTACTGACATGGCGGGCGCACCAAAGGCCAAGGTTCCGGGCGGGAAAAGGACTGCGCAGAGCAACGGCGCGTGCCTCGGGCAAGCCGCACAAATCCTTGTAGTAGTTTGCGGGGGCCAGTGTGGCGCTGAACAGAACAGCGGCGCGGCCTTTGGAGAAGTCATTAGCCAGAAAAGCGCTGGGATCCAGGCAGAGCATCGCGGCGCGGACCTCGCTGCCGTGGGATGCAATCTGCAGCACGAAATGATCGTCAAAGGTGTCGGAAATGCGCAGCCAGGCGCGTACATCAAAGTAAAGCTGCAGCAGTGCGTCGTGTGTTTCACTGGGGTCCCGGTGCTCATCCAGCCAGTTCTCCAAGGGCTCACATAGTTTCAGCAAGGCGCGATCCAAAAGTTCCGCGCGTTCTTTCACAAAAAACGTTTTGCCGGACCGGGAATCTGACGATTCCTCCTCACAGCGATGCCGCCAGGAAATAAAGATCTGGTTGACTTTGTTCAAGGCGTTTTTCAGGCTGCTCTTTCCGGATCCCAAACATTTCTTGGCATCCCAAAAACTGCTTTTACACAGAGAGGCGCTGTGCATCTCCCGTGCGCGGGAGGGAAGATTGTGGGCCTCGTCTATCAGAAAAAGATAATCGCCGCGGCTCTCAAAAAAACGTGCCAGATGAACCACCGGATCAAACAGGTAATTGTAATCACCGATCACTACATCGCTCCAAAGGCTCAGATCCAGACCCAATTCAAAGGGGCAAACTTCGTACTGGTGTGCAAGGTGCTGCAACCCCTCCGCTGTCAGCGAAGGGGTATCCAACGCGTTCCAGAGGGCGTTTTTGATGCGGTCATAATATCCTTTGGCATAAGGACAGGCATCCGGCGTGCATTCCCGCGTTTCCTGAAGACAGATCTTGTCCTTGGCTGTCAGCGTGACACTGCGCAGAGAGAGATCGGCATCGTGACTCCGAAGAATGGCAAGGGCTGTCTCCGCTGCCGTACGGGTGGTCCCACGTGCTGTCAGATAAAAAATGGGCCCACCCTTTTCCAGTGCTTTCAGGGCGGGGAAGAGGACACTCATGGTTTTCCCGATGCCGGTGGGCGCCTGGCACAGCAGTTGGCCGCCGTCCCGGCAAGTCCCATAGACGGCTTTGATCAGGGCACGCTGCCCTGCGCGGTATTCCGGAAACGGAAAGGTGAGACGGCGCAGGCCTTCCTGACGATCATCACGCCATTGCGCGGCCCGTTTGGCCCACGGAGCATATTGTGTCAGCAAGTCCTGCACAAAGAATTCCAGCGTATCTGTGGTGTATTCCTTGACGAAGTAAAAGGTTTGCTCTTCATCGACCTGATAGTAGGTGAGCCGCACCCTTATCAGGGAAAGCTGGTGCTGGCGGGCATAGATAGCGGCGTAAATTTTGGCTTGTGCCCAATGTTCGCGAGATTGTTCTCCCGTAATTTGATCGGAAGGCAAGGCCGTGGTTTTGATTTCGTCCACTGTTGTGACACCGTCTGTGCCGGTAAAAATACCGTCGGCACGGCCCTCCAAGGTATATTCTATGTCGCAACAGCCATACTCTTGGGTAAGGGGTACTTCTGCCGCGTAGTCAGGAAAATCCTTGACGGCAGCTTTCTGCAGTTTGCGGTGCAGGCGTGCCCCTTCGTTGGCACGGTCAAAGCCTGTAAAGCGGCTGTCGATGCTGCCGGTACGCAATAAAAATTCCACCAGCTGCCGGATTGGCAGGGTGAGTGCCAGGGATTCCGGCTGCATGGCGGTCAACTCCTTTATCTGATCAATATGTGTGTTCACAAACCTGAGCGATTTTTTCGCGCAATGCCACAAAATCACCAAAGACGGCGGGTTTGTTTACGGGGTAGCGCAGAAGGGCTGCGGGGTGGTAGGTGGCCATAAACAGCGTGCCGTGTTTGTCAAAGAATTTCCCGTGATCACGGGTGACAGAAAAACCTGGTTCGATAAGCTGTTGGGCTGCAATGCGGCCCAGGCAGACGATAATCTTGGGGCGAAGCAGCTGAAACTGCTGCCGAAGCCAGGGGAGACAGGCTGCGGACTCCTCCGGCAAGGGATCGCGGTTCTGCGGAGGCCGACATTTGACAATATTTGCAATGTAGACATTTTTCTCTCGGTTCAGGTCAACAGCCTCCAGGTAATGGTCCAGCAACTGGCCGCTGCGTCCCACAAAAGGTTGCCCCTGCGCGTCTTCGTTGGCGCCAGGACCTTCGCCGACAAAGAGGACTTCGGCGTTGGGGACTCCCTGCCCGAACACTACATGGGTGCGGGATTCGCACAGACCGCACCGGCGGCATGCCAGACATTCCTGTTGTAACGTTTGTAGATCCATGCGAAAACACCTCTTGTAATTGAATGGTTGGGAGGGAAAAGCCATGCCCGTGGAACAAGGCTACTTGTTAAAAGTGTTGTGCCTGCTGGCGGGGTATGCCTTTGGATGCTTCCTGACAGCAGAAATTGTCGCGCGGTGCCTCGCCGGTGTAGCTGTGCGATCTGTCGGAAACGGAGAACCCAATGTAGAGAATATCGCAAGACGTCTCGGCAAGGCAGCCGGATTGGCTGTTGTGGCCGGCGACATCCTGAAAACCGTACTGGCCTGCTGGTTTTGTTATCGATTGGCTGCACCCGAACTGGAACACGTTGCGGTACTGTATGGAGGAGTGGGTGCTGTCCTGGGTCATGCCTTCCCGGTCTGGCGACGGGGACGAGGCGGCTATGCCGCCCTGGTGGCAGCCACCTGGTTGGTAGTCTATCTTCCCATTACCGGGGCCCTGTGCTGTCTTGCCGGGGCTGTGGCAACAATCGGGACCAAAAGGTGGGTTTGGGGAAGTGTGCTTGCGGCACTCTTGGCGATTCCGGTGGCCTTTTTGCAGTTTGGTGCGCAAAGCGGCAGCGGAGCGGTAGCTGTGTTGTTTGTTTTGCTTTGGCAATGCCGTACAGAAATCTTTCCTTTCGGCGCGGGCGGAACGAGGAGCTGCCGT
Organism: Subdoligranulum variabile; assembly: GCF_025152575.1. Taxonomy (NCBI): domain Bacteria; kingdom Bacillati; phylum Bacillota; class Clostridia; order Eubacteriales; family Oscillospiraceae; genus Subdoligranulum; species Subdoligranulum variabile. The sequence continues at coordinate 3,011,724 of NZ_CP102293.1, forward strand.
AAAAAGGACTGATATCATCATACCACCGGCAGAATAATATTGCAATCCGAAAAGAAAAACAACGTAGCAAAATAGAAAATAAAAAAACTTCAAAAAAACCGAAAAAAATTGAAAAAAATCCTTGACAGTTGGCACATGTTTGGCTATAATAATTGACGTTGCAGCCGCCACGGCGGACAACAAGCTGGGTATGGCCCGGTAGTTCAGTTGGTTAGAACGCTAGCCTGTCACGCTAGAGGTCGTCAGTTCGAGCCTGATTCGGGTCGCCATTTGCTGCTATAGCTCAGTTGGTAGAGCGCATCCTTGGTAAGGATGAGGTCAGCAGTTCAAATCTGCTTAGCAGCTCCAGCGCGACGCCCACAGCGCTATATTGCACTGTGGGCGTTTTATATAGGGGCATAGCTCAGTTGGTAGAGCAGCGGTCTCCAAAACCGCGTGCCGAGGGTTCGAATCCTTCTACCCCTGCCAAAAAGACCTGTCATCCGACAGGTCTTTTTTGTTATAAAATCAAGTCTTCCGGCTCTTGTTTTTTGCCCGAGCTGTGCTATAATACCAGACGCAAAATCTGAATACATAGCAGGGGAATAAAGAGTATGACAAAGGATCTGACAAGCGGAAGTCCGCTGAAAGTGATATTGCTGTTTACACTGCCGCTTACACTGGGCAACCTGTTCCAGCAATTCTATGCGTTGGCGGATACCATCATTGTGGGGCATTATTGTGGTGTCAGTGCGTTGGCTTCCGTAGGCTCAACAAGTTCCATCAATTATTTGATTCTGGGATTTGTGATTGGTGTGTGTAATGGCTTCGCTATTCCTATAGCTCAGCTTTTCGGTGCGCGGGATTACCATGATCTGCGGCGCCATGTAGCCAATGCGGCATGGTTGTGTATGGCAGGCAGCGTTGTGCTTACGGTGTGCACCGTGAGCCTGACGCGACCTCTGCTGACGTTGATGCAGACACCGGAGGATATTCTCGATGGTGCTGCCCTTTACATCGGCTGGATTTTTGCGGGAATTCCTTTTATTTTCCTGTACAATATGGTGGCCGGTATCATGCGTGCTTTGGGGGATAGCAAAACGCCGCTGTATTTCCTAATTCTCACCAGTGCCATGAACATCATTCTTGATTTGGTGTTTGTAATTCCTCTTCATATGGGAATCTTCGGCGCTGCCTTGGCGACGGATATTTCTCAAGCTGTTTCCGGGATATTGAGTTTTGTATATCTGTGCTGGAAGTTTGAAGTGCTGCGCATGGAAAAGGGTGAGGCGCGCCTGAATCAGCGTGCCTGTATCCGGCTTCTGGGAATCGGATTGCCCATGGGGCTACAGTGCAGCATTACGGCCATCGGCAGCGTCATTGCGCAATGGGCGGTCAATGTGCTGGGGAGCACAGCGGTAGCCGCTGTCACAGCAGCCAGTAAGACCATGAATCTGCTGACAGCTCCCCTTGAAAGCATTGGCACGGCCATGGCGACCTACGCAGGACAGAATCTGGGGGCAGCACGGATGGACCGCGTGCGCAAAGGTGTTCACAGTGCGCTGCTGATTGCCACTGTTTATGCGGTTGTTTCGTTGATTCTGCTGCATTTCGGCGACGTAGCGGTGATGGGACTGTTCCTGGATACATCCACCGAGATTGAGATTGTCCGCATGGGGCAGGAATACCTTTTCTGGAACAGCGTCTTTTTCATTCCGTTGGGGGCACTGATTGTCTGGCGGTATACCATCCAGGGGCTGGGATTCTCTTCGCTGGCCATGCTGGCCGGCGTGGCCGAAATGGCTGCACGCACGGCGGTGGCCATCCTTCTGGTGCCGGTTCTGGGGTATTTCGGCGCAGAATTGGCCAACCCGGCGGCCTGGGTGGCAGCTTGTCTGTTCCTGTATCCGGCTTACATCTGGACGTGTCGCCAGCTGGATAACCGACTGTTGGCAGCAAGACTGCACATGCAGAACCGGACGGCCGTGTCGGAAGATTTTATTGTATAATGATGTATAAATTTGCGCAGGCTCTTGCCGAATTTTCAAAAACGGTTTATAATAGCAGCATTCATAATCCAAGACAGGGAAAGTCGGAAAGGAAATAAAAATGACGCAGAAATTGCCGTTTGTGACGCTGGAGCAGGCCCAGGCAATCATTGCTGATGTGCCGACGCCGTTCCATCTGTATGATGAAAAAGGGATTCGGGAAAATGCGCGCCGCGTCAACGCAGCGTTTGCCTGGAACAAGGGATTTAAGGAATATTTTGCTGTTAAAGCTACGCCCAATCCCTACATCCTCAAAATCCTGCAGGAGGAAGGCTGCGGCGTGGATTGCTCCAGCTATACCGAGCTGCTGATGAGTGAGGCCTGTGGCTTTACGGGGAGCGATATCATGTTTTCCTCCAACGATACCCCGGTGCAGGATATGCAGAAAGCCTATGAACTGGGTGCCTACATCAATTTGGATGATCTGACCCACGTGGAGTTTTTGCAGCAGGTGGCAGGCATTCCCAAAACGATCTGCTGCCGCTATAACCCGGGTGGCGTCTTTGACCTGGGAAATGGCATCATGGATAACCCCGGAGACGCCAAGTACGGTATGAGCGAGGACCAGATGGCACAAGCCTACACCAAGCTGATGGCTCTGGGAGCGGAAGAGTTCGGCATCCATGCGTTCCTTGCCAGCAATACGGTCACTGATGAATATTATCCGAAGCTGGCAGGCATTCTGTTCCGGCTTGCGGTGCGTCTGCATGAACGTACCGGGGCCAAAATCAAATTTATCAATCTCTCGGGTGGTGTTGGTATTGCCTACCGCCCGGAACAGCGCAGCAATGACATTGCCAAGATCGGCGAGGGCGTGCGCAAACAGTACGAGGAAATTCTCGTGCCGGCAGGACTTGGTGACGTGGCACTTTTCACCGAGATGGGGCGCTATATGCTGGCGCCTTACGGCGGTCTTGTGACCACGGTTCTGCACGAGAAGCATATCTATAAAGAGTATATCGGTGTTGATGCCTGTGCGGCCAACCTGATGCGGCCGGCCATGTATGGTGCGTACCATCATATCACGGTGCTGGGCAAGGAAAGCAAACCTTGCGACCATAAGTATGACATTACCGGTGGTCTGTGCGAGAACAACGATAAATTTGCCATCGACCGCATGCTGCCGAAGATCGACAAGGGGGATGTACTGTTTATCCATGATACGGGCGCCCATGGATTCTCGATGGGATACAACTATAATGGAAAACTACGCAGTGCGGAAGTTCTGCTCAAAGAGGACGGATCCCATCAGCTGATTCGTCGCGCGGAAACGCCGGAGGATTATTTCGCAACCTTTGATTTTACGCCGTTTTTCAAAAAATCATAAGTAAAAAGCCTTCCTGCAACTGAACCGCCCCAAATTGTGCAGACAGTACAAAAAAGCCCCCCGGTGCAGGAATATTCAGTTTTAGCAGGAGTGGCGCAGCGTCATCGGCGCCACTCCTGTTTTGCTTTGGATATAACGGTCAATCATCTCATTGGCTTCTGAAAAGGTGGCTGGTCTGTGGCGGTAGATGCACTCTGTTTTGAGGATAGAGAAGAAATTTTCCGCCATTGCGTTGTCATATGGGTTCCCATGTCTTGACATCGAAGGCGTAATGCCGTATTGTTGAGTCAGCTCAAAATATGCTTGTGAGGCGTACTGAGCACCTTGGTCACTGTGGAGGTGGAGCTCCGCAGTGACCTTCTTTTTTTCTCTGCGTATTGCCTGGCGGATCGTGTCCAACACCAAATTCACGCTTTGCTCCGTCCCGGTTTTGTAGGCTACGATGCTGTTGTCATACAGGTCCCGAATCATGAACAGGTACAATACACCTTGCTTGGTTTGAATATAAGAAATGTCAGTTACCCATTTGTAGTTTGGCCTTTCGGCATGAAAATCTCGGTTGAGAAGATTTTCATATTTGTGCAGCTGCTGTCCCATCTTCTGCGGCGGCGAATCTCGGCCAGCAAGCCATATTTTTTCATGACACGCAGAATTGTCTTGGGATTGTGGTAAATTCCTTTGCTGCCTTTCAGGCGTGGAAAAATTCCGGCTTTCAGTTTTGCTTGTTTGCGGTTATACCGATTGATCCAATTCTTGATTTGCGATTTGCTCAATCCCAACTGATCTGCTATCTCTTGCCGTGTTGCACACCTTTGCCGCATACTTAGGATTTCTTCTTCCAACTCCTGAATATGTGCGTATTTCCTTCATGACATACGAACACCCCCTGTATAGGTTTATTTTCCTATGCAGGGGGCGTTTTGTCTATTGTCCGTTTTTACCGGTTCGGTTTAACTGCGGGAAGGCTTTTTGCTTGTATATGCACTCAATCGGTTTCTGCGATAATACCGCCACCGAAAACAAGGCCATCGCGGTAGAAGACGGCGCTTTGTCCAGGGGCGGGTGCACGGACCGGGTCTGGAAAGCGTACGGCTCCGGCACCGTCGTATAGGCACGGGGAGGGCTTGGCGGCACTGCGGATTTTCACAAGGTAGTCTCCGGCAGGCAAGGGCTGTCCGTCCGGTGTGGTCAGATCACAAAGGGTAATGTGAGTGCTGTATTCCTGGCCGGTTTCTGCCAGCTGAATGTCACCGTTTTCTAAAATTGCCTTGACAAACAGCGGCCGCCCTGCGGCAATGCCCAACCCTTTGCGCTGCCCCACGGTGTAATGATCCACGCCGGCATGAGGGCCGAGGTCCTCCCCCTGTGGGCCTATGAAGCGACCCGTCTTGGGGGAAAAACCACGGCTCCGGATGTAGGCGGCATAATCCCCATCCGGGATGAAGCAGATTTCCATGGAGTCCGGTGCATCGGCACAAGCCAGATGAATGTCTCGTGCCATCTCCCGGATGTCATCCTTCTCGAATTCGCCCAGCGGCAGAATCAGCTTGCTGAGGATTTCCTGCGGCAGGCGATAGAGCATATAGCTCTGGTCGCGGGCAGTGCTTTGCGGCACGGCGATGCGGCTGACCCCCTTGTGATCTACTTCTACACGGGCATAATGGCCGGTGGCAATGAACTGGCAGCCCAGTTCGTTTGCCTTTTCAGCCAGAAGGCGGAATTTGACAAGCGGGTTACAGAGAATACAGGGGTTGGGGGTCATGCCGGCGCAATAGCTCTCACAGAAAGGCAGAATCACATGCTGCTCAAACGCATCCCGGGCATCGATGATGTGCAGGGGAATCTGCAATGTTTTGGCAGATTCCTGTGCAGCGGAAACCGCACCGTCATGGGCCGGAGAAAACCGGATTACGGCTCCCTGTACGGCAAACCCCTGCTCCTGCAGAATGCGTACGGCAACACTGGAATCCACGCCGCCGCTCATGCCCATCAGAACTTTATACTGCTTTTCAAAGGTGTTGAAACCTTCCATAGAGGTCCTCCTTGCTGTACTCAGGCCTGCCGGCCGCCGTATTTTTTGCTTTGTTCCACCGCCATGCGGTCACAGCGTTCGTTTTCCGGGTGTCCGGCGTGTCCTTTGAGCCAATGGTAGGTAAGGTGATGTTTTTCACTTTCCGCAAGTAACGGGTCCCAGAGATCGGCATTCAGCGCGGGGGACTTATCGGCTTTTTTCCAGCCTCTGGAACGCCACCCTTTGGCCCATCCCTTCTCCAGCGCGTTGATTACATACTGGCTGTCGCTGTACAGCTCGATGGCGCAAGGCTCTTTCAGCTGGCGCAGTGCCTCCAGCAGAGCTGTCATTTCCATGCGGTTGTTGGTTGTCTGCGCTTCGCCGCCGGAGAGCTCTTTTTCAAATATCTTGTCACGGGCACGAAAACGCAGAATCGCTCCCCAGCCGCCGGGACCGGGGTTGCCGCTGCAGGCGCCGTCGGTATAGATCTCGATATGTTTCATATAAATCTCCTGGTACTGGCAATAATCCTTGTACAGGAATTATACCCGCTTTGTACGGTTCTGGCAAGTTTGACAAGATAACGGATACCGTTTATAATAAATAATAACTGCAATGATGTGTATAGACAGGGCCTGGCCGCGCCTTTTCAGGCGGACTTTTCGCGCCCAACCAACAGGAAATACGTTGATGTTTTCTGATACATAAATCGCAAATTCAGCACAGGGGAACCCGCAGGAACCGTCCGCAGGCAGTAGCCTCTGTCAGAAGAAAGTATGGAGGTTTTCATGGAAGAAATCAAGCCCAAACGCAAAGCATCCAATAGTCATAACGGACAGGCGGCGGGAGATCGCAGCACAACTCATCGCGCCCCTCGCGCCGAAAAAAATCAGCAGAACAACAATGCGCCGCGCAAACCTCGCCGTCGGCCAGGCCACCAGGTGGCAGCCGCTGACACTGCCTCTGCGTCGCAGAGCGTGCCGGCACCGCGTTCCCGTCGCAGCCGCGGCCCGCAGGGGCAAAACAATGCGACTGCCGCCAATAAAACGCAGACCCGCCGTGGCCGTAAGCAGCAGGCACGCGGCTATGAAATGACACCGGCGATTCCCATGCACATCTGCCCGCTGGGCGGTCTCGGCGAGGTCGGTAAAAACATTACCCTGTATGAGTGCCAGGGGGATATGATCCTTGTGGACTGTGGTCTGGTTTTTCCCGATGCCGATATGTTTGGCGTAGATCTGGTTATTCCGGACTTCACCTATGTCCTGGAAAACAAGGACAAAATCAAGGGTCTGTTTATTACCCATGGTCATGAGGATCACATCGGAAGCCTGCCGTATCTGCTCAAGAAGTTCAATGTGCCGATTTATGCGGCACGGTTGACTATCGGCCTGATCAAGAACAAGCTGGAAGAGCATGGCCTTGCATCCAGTGCCATTTTCCACGAAATCCGTCCGCGGCAAAAAGTTAAATTGGGCTGCTTTACGGTGGAACCCATTCACGTAAATCATTCCATTCCCGATGCGTTGGCCTTTGCCATTGAGTGCCCGGCGGGTATCGTGATTCATACGGGCGACTTCAAGGTGGATTATACACCGCTTTCTGGGGATGCCGTTACGGATTTGTCTACGATTGCGGAATACGGCCGCAAAGGTGTGCTTGCATTGCTGGCCGATTCCACCAATGCAGAGCGCCCTGGATTTACGGCAACCGAACAGACCGTGGCAGAAGGCGTGCGTCGACTTTTTGTGCGCGCCCGCAACCGCAGAATCATAGTTGCGACCTTTGCTTCCAATATTTACCGTGTACAGCAGATCATCGACTTGGCCATCGAGTCGGGTCGTAAGGTGGCCGTGAGTGGCCGCAGCATGGTTTCCAATACTGAAATGGCACGGGAACTGGGGTATCTGCATGCACCGGATAATGTGCTGATTGACATCGATGAGATCAACAAGTACCCGCCGGAGAAGGTTGTGCTGATCACGACCGGTAGCCAGGGCGAACCCCTTTCTGCCCTGTCTCGCATGGCGCAGGCCAGCCACCGTCAGGTAAAGGTTGGCCCCAATGACTTTATCATCATCTCGGCGCGTCCGATTCCCGGCAATGAAAAGACGGTGACCAAAGTGGTCAACGGGCTGTTGAGCCTGGGAGCGGAAGTCATCTACGAGAATATGTATGACACCCACGTATCCGGTCACGCCTGCCAGGAAGAACAGAAACTGATGCTTACGCTGGCGCATCCGCAGTATTTTCTGCCGGTGCATGGTGAGTTCAAACAGCTCAAGCGCCATGCCGAGACGGCAGAGCATCTGGGGTATATTCCGAAACAGAACATCTATATTGCGGAAAACGGGCAGAATATCCGTCTTTCGGTGGATGGAATGACGGTGGAAAATACCGTCACCGCCGGTGCCGTTATGGTGGACGGTTATGGTGTGGGTGACGTGGGCAACGTTGTTCTGCGGGACCGTCATCATCTGTCGGAGGACGGCATCATCATCGTTACGGCAGCGGTGGATGGATCTAACGGGCAGGTGCTTTCTGGGCCGGACATCGTAAGCCGTGGTTTTGTGTATGTGCGGGAGAGCGAGGAACTGATGGATGGTCTTCGCACCCAGGTAGAAATGGCACTGGACCGCAGCCTGAGCGACAACATGCATGACTGGGCCAGCGTAAAAGCTCGTGTGCGGGAGGCTCTCTCCAGTTATATCTATCGTCGCACCAAGCGCAGCCCGATGATCCTGCCCATCTTGCTGGAAGTTTGAGAATCCGCCCGCCCGGCGGGAATGTGGGGTTTTTCACCATGAAACACAAAGACGGCCTGGATACGGCAGCGGTATTGTTGCTGCTGCTTGTGGCGCTGGTGGTTATGATCGTTCCGGTGGCAATGGTTTCGCCGCAGTGGCTGATCGTGCCGTTTGTACTGGTTGCCATTGCACTGGGCACCCTTTGGTATATGCGCCGCAGGCTGCGGACCTATGTGGCTGCCCAGCTGTGCAGCACGGATTTTGAAAACAGCCGCATCCAGTACAGTCTGACGGGATTGCCGATTCCGACCATGCTCGTTGCGGATGGTAGAATTCTGTGGTATAATACTTTCTTCCGTGAGAAAGTTTTGCAAGGGAGTGACGCCGTTACTCGTCCGGTGGACAGGGTCTTTCCGGATCTGGATCTGGCCGTCTGTTCCCGGCCCCACGGTCAGGATCTGACAGTAGGGGACCGGCGTTTTACGGCGTATGCAGGTTCCGCAAAAGGGAGTCGAGGAGCCAGCATTGTTTACCTGGTGGACGATACCTTTTACAAGCAAACACTGGAGGAATATACCGAGAGCCGACCGGCCTGTCTGATTATTGTCATTGACAGTTACGACGAACTGTTTGATGATATGAAGGACAGTGAACAGGCCAAGGAATTGGAAGCCATCAACAGCTTGTTGGAAACCTATATCGGGCGAAGCACCGGCTTTCTGCGCAGGGTTTCCAACAGCCGTTACATTGCGGTGGTGGAAGAGCGCGATGTTCGCTGGATGATTCAGGAACGATTTGACATTCTTGACAAGGTGCGTGCATTGCATCCGGGTGGTTTGACCACGCTCTCCATCGGAGTAGGGCATGGTGGAAAAACCTTGCAGGAGTGCCATCAGATGGCACGGGAAAGTATCGACATCGCGCTGGGGCGCGGCGGCGATCAGGCAGCCGTCAAAACGGTGGATGGTTTCGAATTCTACGGGGGTATTTCTCACGGCGTAGAAAAACGCAGTCATGTGCGCAGCCGAATCATTTCCCGTGCATTGTGCGATTTGATCAAAAAGAGTGACAGCGTCATCGTTATGGGGCACCGTATGAGTGACCTCGATGCGGTGGGATCTGCAATCGGTGCCCTGCGAATTTGTAAGATGTGTGGGGTACCGGCTGTAATTGCCATCAACAGTGATGCTACGTTGGCAGGGCCGTTGCTCAAGACGTTTCTGGATGCCGGGTGCGGCAAGGATTTCATTACCCCGGATCAAACGCTGGAGGTTATTACGCCTAATACGCTGCTGATCGTGGTGGATACCTACCAGGTCCGGCTGCTCGAAAGCCAGAAAATCTATGAGAAGTGCAAGCGTGTGGTAGTCATCGACCATCACCGAATGGCGGTGGGACACATTGATCGTCCGCTATTGCTGTATCATGAACCGTATGCTTCCAGCGCCAGCGAACTGATTTGCGAATTACTGCAGTTTATGCCGAAGGAAGGCAATATTACGCCGTTGGAGGCGCAAGCGCTGCTGGCTGGTATTATGCTTGACACCCGCAGTTTTGCTTTGCATGTCGGGGTACGCACGTTTGAAGCGGCTGCGTGGCTGCGTAGCCGTGGTGCACAGACAGCAGAAACGAAGCTGCTTTTCAACACCTCCAAGGAAGAATATGAGGCGCGTGCACACATTGTGGAAAGCGCTTACATATATAAGGGCTGTGCCATTGCGCTGTCCGGGGAACTGGATGCGGGCATGAATGTGGTACTGCCGATGGCGGCCAACGACCTGCTGACCATCAATGGTGTGGACGCCAGCTTTGTGGCGGTCGCTAAAAATGGCGGTGTTAACATATCTGCCCGCAGTATGGGGGCACTTAACGTCCAGGTGATTCTGGAACCTTTGGGCGGCGGTGGCCACCTTATGATGGCCGGCGCTCAGCTGCAGAATTGCACGTTGGACGCGGCGGAACACAAAATCCGCGAACAAATTGATCTTTACCGTGCTTCGCAGGCAGCAAATGCTGCGGCGGCGCACATACACTGATAGAATCGGAGGACAATGCTATGAAAATCATTCTGAAACAGGATGTTAAAACCATTGGCAAGAAGGACGAGATTCATGAGGTCTCGGACGGATACGCACGCAACTTTCTTTTTCCCCGCGGTCTGGCAGCGCCTGCCGATGCTGCGGCCTTAAATCAGGCTCGCACCAAGAGCGAGGCAAAAGCGCACCACGAGGCAGAAGCTCGTGCAGCCGCCCAGGCGCTGGCGGACAAAATTCAGGGCCAGACTGTGTCTACCAAGATCAAGGGCGGCGCTTCCGGCAAGCTGTATGGTAAGGTTACCGGCAAGGAAGTTGCTGAACTGTTGACCAAGCTTACAGGCACCGAGATTGACAAGAAAAAGGTGGAACTTCCGTCTGCCATCAAGGAATTCGGCAGTTATGACGCCACGGTGCGTCTGTATGCGGGCGTGACGGCTACCTTCAAAGTTAAGGTGGAGGAGCTGTAAGGCAAAAATGCTTTACATAAAAACCGGAGGGAAGGAGGATGCCCGCAGTGCCTCGCAATGAAGAACTGAGCCTTTCGAGTCTGGGCATCCAGATGCCCTACAATATGCAGGCCGAGCAAAGTATTCTTGGTGCCGCCCTCATGGATGAAACGGTTCTTAACCGTCTCATCACCGATATGGAACCGGAAATGTTCTATTCGGATCAGAACCGCGCCGTCTATGAAACGATGCGAACCCTGTATACCGAGAGTGAAGCGGTAGATATCATCACACTGGTGAATGCTCTGGCGGGAGCAGGAACTTTTGCCAGCGCTGACGATGCAAAAATCTATATCACGCATATTGCCGAGACGGTTCCGGCCATCTCCAATGTGGATTCCTATTTTAAAATCGTCAAGGAAAAGTACCAGGCACGCCGTCTGATTGAAGCGGCGCGCAGTATCCTCAGCGAGACAGCGAGCGGTGAAGACGCGGATCTGCTGCTGGAATCGGCAGAACAGAAAATTTATGATATCCGCAGTGGAAAGGATAAGTCTGGCGTCAAGACAATCCGGGAGTCTATTCTGGAAGTCATTGACACGATGCAGAAGCTCAGTGGTGCAGATCGTGACAAGTTTGCCGGCATTCCCACCGGATTCAATTATCTGGATACCGTTTTGACCGGCCTCGGACGTTCTGACCTGATTATTCTGGCAGCGCGTCCCGGCATGGGAAAAACGAGTTTCGCACTGAATATTGCAACCAACGTGGCTCGGCAGCAAAAGGTGCCCACGATCATCTTCAGTCTCGAAATGACTTGCGAACAGTTGACCGACCGAATTCTTTCCAGCACAGCCAACATCGACAGTCAGGCTTTCCGTACAGGTCGACTGAACAACTCTGACTGGAATGACTTTGCGCAGGCGACCTCCTTACTTTACAATGCGCCCATTTATATGGATGATACATCCGGTATTTCGGTGCCCGAAATCAAGGCCAAAATCCGCACCATCAATCAAGATCCGAAAAAAGATAAGATTGGCCTTGTAATCATTGATTATCTGCAGCTGATGCAGAGCGCCAAGCGAACGGAAAGCCGTGTGCAGGAAATCAGTGATATTACCCGAAACCTCAAGATTATGGCCAAGGAACTGAATGTCCCCGTCATTGCTTTGTCGCAGCTTTCCCGCGCGGCGGAAAAGACGGCTGGGCGTTCGGACCATCGGCCGCAGCTTTCCGATCTGCGTGACTCCGGCTCGATCGAGCAGGATGCGGATATTGTGTTGTTCCTGTACCGTGCGGCCTATTACAATTCGCAGAACGGTGAGGAAAATCAGGCTAATGAAAACGAAGCCGAATGTATCGTGGCCAAAAACCGTCACGGTGAGACCAGTGTGGTCCGTCTTGGCTGGGATGGTGCCCATACACGCTTCAGCAATCTGGATGTGACCCATGAGTTCTGAGGACGAAAAGGTAATTGAACATGTGGAAGAAACCTTGCTGGCATATTGCCGTCAACAGGGTTTGTTCAAGTCTGGCGACAGAGTCATTGCAGCCTGCTCCGGAGGGGCAGACTCTATGGCTTTGTTGCTTTTTTTACTGCGCCGGCGCCGGGATCTGGAGATTGAAGTGCTGGCAACCCATGTCAATCATGGAATCCGTGGCGTCAATGCTATTGCGGATGCCAATTTCGTGACGGCGTTCTGCCGCAAAAACGGAGTGGAGCTTTTCCTCTATGATGCGGTAAAAGAAGGAGTGCAGATTCCTCAGCAGCCCAGCGAGGAATGGGCGCGGGGGCTTCGCTACGGTTGGTTTGACCAGCTGGCCGTGCAAGAGGAAGCGTTTATTGCCACAGCGCACACGATGTCAGATCAGGTGGAAACGATTCTGTTTCGGATGGCCCGCGGCACAGGCGTGCATGGAATGGCGGGCATTCCGCCGCGCCGAGGATACTATATCCGCCCCTGCCTTTGTCTGACACGCGGGGAAACCGAGGCATACTGCACTGCACTTGGGCAAAACTATGTGCAGGACGAAACCAATGCGCAGGACACCTATGCACGCAATCGGATCCGTCATGATGCCATTCCTGCGCTGCAGTATGCCAACCCGGCGGCCGAGGTGGCTATTGCACGGCTTTGCCGTCAGATGCGCGATCTGGACCAGTGGCTGACGGGAGAAGCTGCGGCGCTGCTGCAAGCGGCCACAGTAGAAAAGGGGTATGATATTTCGGTTCTGCGCAAAGCGGAAGGACCGGTACTTGACGCAGCTTTGCATTCGCTGATCAGTCCGGTTCGTGATGCGGAAGAAAAATATATCACCTTGCTTCGATTCCTGCTGCAAAGGGGAGAAGGTGCTCTGCAACTGACCCCGGAAGTGACTTATAAAGTTAAAGATGGAGTCTTGTTGCGCCTGACACCGCGGGGAATCCGACCGCCGCCGGCCCCCCCGCAGCCTTTCGGAGAAGGACAATTTTTCCTGCCGGGTGGTTATTTTGTTGAATTTCGCCGTGTAAAGTATGAAGAATTTCTAAAAAATCAACCAATTTTCAAAAAAGACTTAAACTGTTGCGCGGATTGTGCTAAAATACAGAAGAATCTACAATTGCGTACGCGGCTGCCGGGGGATTTTTTCCGCCCGGCCGGTCGGCATGTGCGTAAGACATTGAAAAAATACTATAACGAACTCGGGATTCCGCAGGATGAGCGCCCGCTGTTACCGCTGCTTGCAGACGGAAGTGAGGTGCTTTGGTTGTGGGGCAGCGGCTTTGCTGAAGGTGTTGCTCCCGATTCTTATACCAATGAGGTATGGATGGTTCGTACGGAGAAAGCCGAGGAGGATGAATAGCATGCAGAGCATGGATCGGGACATCGATCATATTTTGGTATCGGAAGAGCAACTTCAGGACAAGGTGGCGGCACTTGGTGAGCAGATCAGCCGCGACTATCAGGGCAGGGATCTGCTGTTGGTCTCCATTTTAAAGGGATCTGTTGTCTTTATGGCAGACTTGATGCGAGCGATCAAGATTCCCTGCGGAATTGACTTTATGGTGGTTTCCAGCTATGGCGGTGCCAACACCGAATCCACAGGCCTTGTGAAAATTGTCAAGGATTTGGACGCCGATTTGACCGGTAAGGACGTTTTGATTGTCGAGGACATTCTGGATACTGGCATCACATTGTCTCATTTACTGCCGGTATTGCGGATGCGTAACCCGAACAGTGTGCGTCTGTGTACCATTTTGAGCAAGCCCAGCCGCCGCAAGGCTGACATTGAACCGGATTATCTCGGGTTTGAAGTGCCTGATGAATTTGTGGTGGGCTATGGCCTGGATTTTGATGAAAAGTATCGCAACCTGCCTTATGTGGGTGTGTTGAAACCCGAGATTTACAGTAAATAAAGCCGGCTCGGGCGGCCAAATTACCCGGTGCGACGTACCGGATAGGAGTTGATTTCTTGCAGCATAAACCTCGTTTCAGCGGCATCCTTGTGGTTGCCGTGCTCATGGTCGTGGTATTGTTCTTTGTGAGTTTGTCGCCGCTGCTGTCGGTCTCTGCATCGAACCATATCAATTACTCTGAGATTTACTATTATTTTGAAAACCAGCAGGTCACCTCGTACCGTCTGGATATGGGAACGAACAAGCTGGAAATGTGGCTGAAGGAAGGAAAGATTCCTCTTCCAGAGGCCACCGTTCAGATGGATGATCAGCAGACGGGAGGTCTGCTCAACAGTCTGGGCGGATCAGAGGAGGATGCACTGCCTGCCAATGGCGGTACGGTGTATGTAACCTACAAACTGCCGTACGGTGTGGATTTCAACACCGGAAAAATTTCCGATTTCATCGATGCATACAATGAGGCAAACCCGGATGCACCGATGATTTTCGACTACGTGGCAGCCAAGACCAGTATCCCCTGGCTGGAGATTATCTTCTATGTCGTGATGCTGGGAAGCCTCGGCATGCTGTTTATGTCGATGTACCGCGGCGGAGCCGGTGGCGGCATTATGAATGTCGGCCGTGCCAAAGTGAAAGATCAGCAGGAAAATCAGCGCAAGGCTACTTTTGCTGATGTGGCCGGTGCCGATGAAGAAAAAGCTGAGCTGCAGGAAGTGGTGGAATTTCTTAAAGCGCCGGGTAAGTTCAACTCTCTTGGCGCACGGATTCCCCATGGCGTTTTGCTGGTAGGCCCTCCGGGTACCGGTAAGACGCTGCTGGCCCGCGCTTGCGCTGGTGAAGCGGGCGTGCCGTTTTATGCTATTTCCGGTTCCGATTTTGTGGAAATGTATGTAGGCGTCGGTGCTTCCCGTGTGCGTGACCTGTTTGAAAAGGCCAAAAAAACGATGCCCTCCATTGTGTTTATCGATGAGATCGATGCGGTTGGCCGGCAGCGTGGTGCTGGCTTGGGCGGCGGTCACGACGAACGTGAACAGACTCTGAACCAGTTGCTGGTAGAGATGGACGGTTTCGATGCCAATGATGGCGTTATCGTCATGGCTGCGACTAACCGGGCAGATATCCTTGATAAGGCGTTGCTCCGTCCTGGCCGTTTTGACCGTCAGGTTTATGTGGGGTTGCCCGATGTGAAGGGCCGCGAGGAAATTCTCAAGGTCCATACCAAAAATAAACCGCTGGGCCCGGACGTCAGCCTGAAGACCATTGCCCGTTCTACGGCAGGATTTTCTGGTGCTGACCTGGAAAATCTGGTCAACGAGGCAGCTCTGCTGGCTGCACGGCGCGGCAAGAAGGCCATTACCGAGCCGGAGATCGAAGAAGCTTCTGTCAAGGTCATGATGGGCCCTGAGAAGAAGAGCCATGTTGTGACGGATGATGAACGCCGTCTGGTGGCGTATCATGAAACGGGGCATGCCATTACCGGTTATTTCGGAAAGCATCATGACCCGGTGCATCAGATTAGTATTATTTCCCGCGGAGGCGCAGGCGGATATACCATGTATCTGCCCGAAAAAGATCCCAGCTATGTAACCAAAACCGCAATGTTTGAAAACATTGTTTCCCTGCTGGGCGGTCGTGTTGCGGAGCAACTGGTGCTCGACGATATCTCGACCGGTGCCTCCAGCGATTTGCAGCGCGCTACCGATACCGCCCGCGCAATGGTTACGCGGTACGGCTTCTCGGAGCGGATGGGGCCGGTCGTTTACGGCAGCGATCCGGAACAGACATTCCTGGGCCGTGATTTCGGTCAGGGAAAAGGCTATTCCGAAGCTATTGCCTCGGAAATTGATAATGAGATCCGCGATATTGTGGATGAAGCGTATGAAACGGCGCGGCGGCTGCTGACGGAGCACATGACTGAGCTGCACAAGGTGGCCACCGTTTTGATGGAGCGCGAGAAAATCAGTGGTGATGAATTTAGAACGCTGATGGAGGGCGGTAACCTCCCGCCGTTTGATCTGGGTAAAGGTGAAACAACAAAAGTTGCGGAGCCGGAAGCGCCTGCGGCTGCCCCGGATCCTGCGCAGGAAGAATCCCGTAAGCCTGATACTGCTGCCGAGCCGGATGCAGACCGACCGGACGCCCAAGAGTAAAAAGTAGGTGTTGGATCATGGATCAGAATTTTTCCCTGATGGCGCAATCCCGCGCCAATTATTACACTGCCGGCAGCCCGGTTCAGTTTGTTCGCGTTGAACTGCTGAAAGGTGATGTTACCGGTGAAGTTGCGGTTTGCCTTACTTTCAAAAATGTGGGGACAGAGCCGTTGACCGGATTGGTGGTTCATTTCAAATGCAAAGATGCCGCCGGTCAGGTCCTGTGCGAAGATGATTTCTATTATGAGCAGTTGGACGCACAGCCTGGTGATGTTTTCGGCAGTGACGATGCTGTATATGTCAGTGACACCCCCGTTTCCAGCGTGGAAGTGGAACAGGACCGCGCTTTCCTGAATGGACGTGGTGTGGATCTGCGCAACTATAAGCGAGTTCGTTTGCAGATGCCCCGTGTACTGCCGGCTTCCATCGCTAAAACGCTGCAGCAGCGTACAGGCAACAGCATGCTGACCTGTGTTCCGCAGGATACCGAATACGGCTGGTTCTGCGCTTGTGGTGCGTTCCATCCAAATGAGGAAAATTGCACCTATTGTTCGGAGTGCGGCGGTGATCGTGCCGGCATCAAGGCGACGCTGACCACCATTCTGGAAGAAGCGCGTCGTGCAGCGGAACGTCAGCAACAGGAGATCAATTCTGTCGCAAACAATGTTGCGCCGCAACGCGCACCTGCCAGCAATCCCGCGGCTACAGCGGCAGCTGCGCAGGCAGCCATTGATCAGGCTGATGATGGCTATGCCGAAGACGCAACAGCTACCTATGATCCCAAAGAATATGCACAGCAGGATGATGCTGAGATGGAACGTGTGCGTCGTTATGCTCCCAAAGGTCGTTTGTTTGACGACGAAGAGGATGACGACGAAGGCACGCAGATGTACGATACCGATGAACTCGACTACGAGGACGAGGACGAAGATGATATGCCGCGGGGCAAAAAGCGCGGCCGTTATGCAGATGATGATGAAGCCAGCGAAGACGATGTGATGGCGGAACGTATTATCCACTGGGCGCCTCCGATTACGGCGATTGTCTGTGCCTTAATTATTGCGGTGTCTTTGGTGTATCATTTTGTGATTGCGTAATGCAGAAGCATTCGCGTAAATCATCTGTACAATAAAAACAACCGCTGCCAACATTGGCAGCGGTTGTTTTTATTGTTGTGTCAGACGATCAAACAGTCTGATGATTTCAGGATCGTCCAGTTTGATGACGCGTCCGGACAGATACTGTAGACGGTTCTCCGGAGGAATGCGCCCGAAAGTCAGGCGCTGTGCGCAGAGAGCTTGTGTTTTCAATCCGGTTCGTTCGTTCATTTTACGGTTGCCATATTTGATATCTCCCAAAACGGGATGGCCCAGATAAGAAAGATGTGCACGAATCTGATGCGTACGTCCCGTAATCAGACCAATCCGGCAAAGCGCAAACGGTCCGGACTGGCGGATGACAGTGACGTCCGTGATAATCTGCTTGTAGCCCTCGGATTGCCGGGCATGAATGCGAACCTTGTTGTTTTTTTCGCTGTGCTGGAGCCAGGCAATGTGGCGGCCCGCTGGCGGTGCTCCTACGGTGATGGTAAGGTATTCTTTTTTCATCAGGTCGGTACGGATGATTTCATTCAAATCACGCAGCGCCTGGTAAGTTTTCGCAGCCAGAACCAGACCTTCGGTACCGCGGTCCAGGCGGTTGCACAAGGCAGGGGCAAATCGCTGTTCGGCATGGGGATTATACTCGCCCTTGGCCTCCAGATAGGCAGCAAAGGCGTCTACCAGGTTGGGATCGCCGGTACGATCACGGTGACAGAGCAGATGTGCTGGCTTGTACAGAACTGCAAAATTCTCGTCTTCGTATACAATGGTGACGGGAGGCTGCCGACGGGGCGGTTTCGGTTTGGAGGTTCCGGTGTGGGCCGGGAAAAATTCGTCGTTGATATACATCTCGATCACATCACCGGTACAAAGCCGTGTGTCAGGTTCGGCGCGTTTCCCGTTTACTTTAATTCTTTTGTTTCGGAATGCTTTGTACATCATGCTTCTTGGCAACTGCTGCGTCACACTCTCCACAAAGCGGCTCAGGCGTACTCCGTTTTCATTGGAACCGGCAGTAAAACTTTTCATGGAATCCTCACTTGGCAAATTCATACTTTGCAAATTGTTTTTTACAGTATATAATAAAATGAAGAAAAGGTAAAGGGAAATGCCAGAAGGATGTGAGAGCATGGACCAAAACAAGGCGCGTCCGCTGCACGAAAAACATCGGGCCCGTATGCAGGTGCGAGTGGAGCGGGACGGACTGGACAGTTTGGCCGAGCATGAAGCACTGGAATATCTTCTGTTTCTGGCAATCCCGCGACAGGATACCAATGAGTTGGCCCACCGCCTGATTCAGCATTTCGGAGATTTCTGCAAAGTTATGGAAGCGGATCCCGAGGAATTGAAACAGGTAAAAGGAATTGGAGAGAAAAGCGCGAGACTGATCTCAACCGTAACGGCTTTCGGCCGTTACTATGCTCTCAAGAAGAGGAAACACCGGGTGGCGCTCAATCATACGGAGGCGGCCGTTGAATATGTGAAACCGCTGTTTTTGGGATTACAGAATGAACTTTTGTACTTGATTCTGTTGGATGACAAGTGCTGCCCGGTTCGAGATTTGCGGATTGCCGAAGGAGTTCCGAATCGCGTGCATATCGATACCCGTAAACTGTTGCGGGACGTGGCCCGTACCGATGCGACCTGCGGAATTCTGGCCCATAATCATCCCACCGGATTACCACTGCCCAGTGAGGCAGATGTAATTGCGACAGTTGGGATCATGAAGGCATTGGACCCATTGGGCGTCAGCGTAATTGATCATATCATCGTGGCAGGGGAGGATTCCTGTTCCATGCGGGCGCGCGGTTGTCTGCCGGAATACCATGGCGGTAGCGACATACTCAATGCTTCCAGCAGATAATGAAACCTGCACTCTGTTGCCGGAAGGCAGCAGGGTGCATTTTTTACCGTATGCTACACAAAATGTAGGTGTGGGTCTTTACTTATAAAAATGCCTATGCTATAATCTGTTTACAACAAAACGTTGTTAATGTAAGCGAGGTACGTCATGGATGAAGTTTTCCATCTGAAAGCGCCTTTTCAGCCAACCGGTGACCAACCCCAGGCAATCGAAGCGCTGGTACAAGGCATTGAGGAGGGCGATGATGCTCAGACGCTGTTGGGCGTGACCGGTTCCGGCAAAACGTTTACGATGGCCAATATCATTGCTCGATGCAACCGTCCGACGCTGATTCTGGAGCCCAATAAAACATTGGCGAGCCAAATCTGTACTGAGATGCGCAGCTTTTTCCCGGATGACGCGGTGGAATATTTTGTTTCCTACTATGACTATTACCAGCCGGAAGCGTATATTCCTTCCACGGATACGTATATCGAAAAGGACAGCGCTATCAATGATGAGATTGATCGGCTGCGCCATTCTGCCACAGCGGCCTTGTCTGAACAGCGCAATGTGATCATCGTGGCCAGTGTTTCCTGTATTTATTCGCTGGGTGATCCTATCGACTACCGCAGTATGGTGATCAGTCTGCGTCCTGGCATGCAGATGGAGCGGGATG
This sequence comes from Subdoligranulum variabile, assembly GCF_025152575.1. Taxonomy (NCBI): domain Bacteria; kingdom Bacillati; phylum Bacillota; class Clostridia; order Eubacteriales; family Oscillospiraceae; genus Subdoligranulum; species Subdoligranulum variabile. The sequence goes on from NZ_CP102293.1 coordinate 3,031,490, forward strand.
AGCTGTGCAACCGGCTTGTGAAGCTGCAGTATGAGCGCAATGACATGAACTTTATCCGCAATAAGTTTCGAGTCAAAGGCGATACGGTGGATATCCATCTGGCCTACAACGACGAATATGCCATTCGGGTAGAGTTTTTCGGGGACGAAATCGACCGTATTATTGAGTTTGATCCGTTGACGGGACAACACAAGAACGTGGTGCGTCACGTGGCAATCTTCCCGGCCAGCCATTACATCGTTGGTCCGGAAAAGATGAAAGAGGGCCTGGCCAAGATTGCGCTGGAGATGGAAGAGCAGGTCAAAAAGTTTACCGAAGAAGGAAAATTACTGGAAGCGCAGCGCATTCAGCAGCGAACCAATTATGATATGGAAATGTTGCAGGAAGTAGGGATGTGCAAAGGCATTGAAAATTACTCGGCTGTGTTGTCTGGTCGTGCGCCGGGTTCTACGCCTACCACCTTGCTGGACTATTTCCCAGACGACTTTTTGCTCATGGTAGACGAAAGTCATGTTATGCTTCCGCAGATTCGTGGCATGTATGGTGGGGACTACAGTCGTAAAAAGACACTGGTGGAGTACGGATTCCGTTTGCCGTCTGCCTTTGATAACCGACCGCTTCGCTTTGAAGAATTTGAAAAAAAGGTTCACCAGAAAATTTTTGTTTCGGCGACCCCGGGCGAATATGAACGGCAGCATTCCAGCAGGGTGGCGGAGCAGGTGATCCGCCCCACGGGCCTGCTGGACCCGTTGATTATGGTGCGACCGGTGGAAGGACAGATTGAGGACTTGCTGGGAGAAATCCGGCAACGCATCGACCGTGGGGAGCGAGCATTGGTCACTACGCTGACAGTCAAGATGGCGGAAGATCTGACGGATTATCTGGAGGAGCATGGTGTCAAGACCAAATATATGCACCATGAAGTGGATACCTTTGAGCGGATGGAGATCATTAAGGATCTGCGCGTAGGAGCAATCGATGTGATTGTAGGCATCAACCTGCTCCGTGAAGGGCTGGATTTGCCGGAAGTTTCCCTGATTGCGATTCTTGATGCCGACAAGGAAGGCTTCCTTCGTAGTGAGACGAGTCTGATTCAGACGATCGGCCGTGCGGCCCGCAATGCGAATGGTGTGGTACTCATGTATGCCGATGAAGTCACGCCCAGCATGGAGCGCGCCATTATGGAGACGGAGCGACGCCGTGCCATCCAGGACGCCTACAATCAGGAGCATGGTATTACGCCGAAAACCATTGTGAAAGCGATTGGCGACGGGCTGGAAATCAGCATGAGCGAGGAAAACAAGCGGATGCGCCAGCACCGTATGAGCCGTGCAGAACGCCAACAGACCATTGAACGTATGACCAAGGAAATGAAAGAGGCCGCAAGGTTGCTGCAGTTCGAGCTGGCAGCACAGCTGCGCGATGAGATTGCACGGTTGGAACGCGGGGAAGACCCGACGGCGGCGGACACCAGCGAACGAAAAGCTGCGGCCAAGACGCGAAAGGGCAGGAGGAAATATAAAAATTGAATACTGCACCGAAAGAAACCAAACGAAAATCCAAAATTCAGATCGATCCCAATAACCGGATTGTTATCAAAGGTGCCCGGGAACACAATTTGAAAAACGTGGATCTGGTGCTGCCGCGCAATAAGTTGATTGTGATGACAGGGCTGTCGGGTTCTGGTAAGTCCAGCCTGGCTTTTGACACTATTTTTGCCGACGGCCAGCGCCGGTATATGGAGAGCCTTTCCAGCTATGCGCGGCAGTTTTTAGGCCAGATGGAAAAGCCGGATGTGGATGAAATCACGGGACTTTCCCCGGCTATCTCCATTGATCAGAAGACCACCAGCCATAACCCCCGGTCTACCGTAGGCACGGTCACGGAAATTTACGACTATCTGCGTCTGATGTATGCACGGATTGGCGTACCGCATTGCCCGATCTGCGGCCGGGAAATCACTCAGCAATCCATCGATGAGATGGTGGATGAGGTTATGAAATTGCCGGAGCGAACCCGCTTCCAGGTACTGGCACCGGTGGTTCGTGGACGCAAGGGCACCCAAGCCAAGGAACTGGAGGCCGCACGGCGTGCGGGCTTTGCGCGTGTCCGGATTGACGGAAACATGTATGATCTCGGCGAAGAGATCAGTCTGGAAAAGAATATCAAGCATACGGTCGAGATTGTGGTGGACCGTCTTGTCATCAATGACACGGTTCGCGGGCGCCTGGCGGACTCCATTGAGACGGCCCTGGCGCAGACCGGCGGTCTGGTACTGGTCGATGTAATCGGCGGGGAGCCGATGATGTTCAGTCAGAGCTATGCCTGTCCGGAACATGGCATTTCGGTGGAAGAACTGACGCCCCGGATGTTCAGCTTCAACAATCCTTTTGGCGCCTGCGAAAAATGTACGGGTTTGGGGACCTTCATGAAGGTGGACCCGGCCCGGGTCATTCCAGATAAGCGCAAGTCCATCCGGGAAAGTGCTATCAAGGCCAGTGGCTGGTACTACGCGGAAGGCTCCATCTCGGAGATGACCTATGTTGCCCTTGGCAAGCGGTATGGCTTCACACTGGATACGCCCATCAAGGATTTCAGCGAGGAGGCACTGCACGCGTTGCTCTACGGAACCGGAGAGGAACGCATCGAGATGCAGCGGGAGAGCATGTTTGGCTCCGGCACTTACTACAACCAGTTTGAGGGCATCATTCCCAATCTGGAACGCCGATTCCGGGAGACGAGCAGCGAGTGGGTCAAGGAAGAAATCGCGCTCGTCATGTCCAGCGAGGAATGTCCGGCATGTCATGGTCGTCGGCTGAAGCCGACCAGTCTGGCGGTTACGGTGGGCGGCATCAACATCGCGGATTTCTGCGATAAGAGCGTCAGTGAGGAACTGGAATTCATCAGAAATGCCAAAGTCAGTGAACGGGACGAGATGATTGGCGCACCAATTTTCAAGGAAGTCAAAGAACGACTGGGATTCCTGGAAAGCGTAGGTCTGGGATATCTGACATTGTCCCGTGGAGCTGCTTCTCTTTCGGGCGGCGAGAGCCAGCGTATCCGGCTGGCGACACAGATCGGCAGCGCTTTGACCGGCGTGTTGTACGTGCTGGATGAGCCGAGTATCGGGCTACACCAGCGCGACAACGACAAACTGATTGCTACCATGAAACGTCTGCGCGACCTGGGAAATACGTTGATAGTCGTAGAACACGATGAAGATACTATGCGTCAGGCGGACTATATCGTGGATGTGGGACCGGGTGCGGGTGTCCACGGCGGTGAGATTGTGGCAGCGGGCAGTGTGTCGGACATCTGCAAGGTCAAACGCAGCGTGACCGGCGCCTATCTGTCGGGCCGCAAGTTTGTGGAAGTTCCGGAAACACGGCGGGAAGGCAATGGGAAATTTCTTCGGGTTGTCAAAGCGCATGAGAACAATCTGCAGAACATTACGGTGGATTTCCCGCTTGGCAAGATGATTTGCGTAACCGGTGTCTCCGGTTCCGGCAAATCCACATTGATCAATGAGATCCTGTATAAGACGTTGGCCGCAGCACTGAACGGCGCCCGCAGCCGGCCCGGTCAGTGCGAAGAAGTGCAGGGCATGGAATGGGTGGATAAAGTGATTGGCATTGATCAATCGCCCATTGGCCGCACACCTCGTTCCAATCCGGCAACCTACACCGGTGTATTTGGCGATATCCGTGCCCTGTTTGCCAGTACGCAGGACGCCAAGATGCGCGGTTACGGTCCCGGCCGTTTCAGTTTCAACGTCAAGGGCGGCCGCTGTGAGGCCTGCGAAGGCGGCGGTATCCTGCAGATTGAGATGCATTTTTTGCCGGATATTTATGTTCCGTGTGATGTCTGCAAAGGAAAACGTTATAACCGTGAAACACTGGAAGTAAAATACAAGGATAAAAATATCTCCGACGTATTGGACATGACAGTGGAGGAGGCCTGCAATTTCTTTGCCAACATTCCCAAGATTGCCCGTAAACTGCAAACGCTGCAGGAGGTCGGTCTTGGCTATATTCAGCTGGGCCAGGCAGCTACCACACTGTCGGGCGGTGAGGCACAGCGCGTTAAGCTGGCTAACGAGCTGGCACGTCGGGGAACAGGCCAGACGGTCTATATTCTGGATGAACCCACAACCGGCTTGCATGTGGCAGATGTACACCGCCTGGTAAAGGTACTGGATAAGTTGGTAGATGCAGGTAATACGGTTATTGTCATTGAGCACAATCTGGACGTAATCAAGCGCGCAGATTATATCATTGATCTGGGACCGGAAGGCGGCAGCGGGGGAGGTCGAATCGTGGCTACCGGCACGCCGGAAGAGGTGGCGGAAAATCCGAACTCCTTTACAGGACAGTATCTGAAGCCGATGTTGGAGAGAGCACGTCAGCTGCAGCAAAAAGAAAAATAAGAACAGAAGGCGCCCGCGTGACGGGCGCCTCTGCTTTTGTATGCAGACCACAGGATACCGTGTACGGAACAAAAAGAGAAAACAAGCGCTTGTACTTTCGCGGGTAATTTGCTATACTATTACGGTATATTGGATTTGTACGCCCTTAAGGAGAATTCTTTTGGAAAAATTAACTTATACCCATAATGATGAAGCGGCCAAAATGCTGGCGGCTTACTACGAAACACCACCTTTGGCGTTTGTGCGCAGCTACGGCTGCCAGCAAAATGTCAACGATGGCGAGAAAATCCGCGGTGTATTACAGGACGTCGGCTTCGGTATCTGTGATACACTGGAAGATGCGGATCTGATCCTGTTCAACACCTGCGCTGTTCGAGAGCATGCAGAACAGCGTGTGTTCGGGAATATTGGTGCGCTGAAGAAGCTCAAAGAACAGAATCCGCGGCTGATCATCGGTGTGTGCGGTTGTATGGCTCAGCAGCCTCATATTGTGGAAAAATTGCGTCAGAGCTATCCTTACGTAGACCTCGTTTTCGGAGTGGATGGAATTGACCGCTTGCCAGCGATGCTGGCGGAGCGTCTGCGCCGCGGCAAGCGGTATTTGGAAACACCGGAACAGCGCAATGCCGTGGTGGAGGAAATGCCGATCCGCCGTGACTCAGGCTTCCGTGCCTGGCTGCCGATTATGTATGGGTGCGACAATTTCTGCACCTATTGCATAGTACCCTATGTACGTGGACGTGAGCGCAGCCGGGAACCGGATGCGATTCTGGCGGAATTCAGGGATTTGATTACCAAGGGGTACAAAGAGATTACTCTGCTGGGACAGAATGTCAACAGTTACGGCAAGGGACTGGGAAATCCCATCGACTTTGCTGATCTGCTCAATCTGCTTTGTGCCGTGCCGGGAGACTACCAGATCCGTTTCATGACCAGCCACCCGAAAGATGCCAGCCGTAAACTGATCGATACCATTGCCGCGCAGCCGCATATGTGCAAACATATTCATCTGCCGGTACAATCCGGCAGCAATCGGCTTCTGCAGCAGATGAACCGGCATTATACGGTGGAACAATATCTGGATCTGGTGGATTATGCCCGCAATAAAATACCCGGCGTGACATTTTCCAGCGATATTATTGTGGGATTCCCCGGAGAAACCGAGGAAGACTTCGAGGCGACGTTGGAACTTGTGCGCAAAGTGGGATATATGCAGCTGTTTACCTTTATCTATTCCAAGCGCAACGGCACGCCGGCCGCCAAAATGCCGGATCCGACCACCCATGCCGAGAAAGCGGCCCGCATGGAACGGTTGCTTCGCACGCAGGATGAGATTGCCTTTGCTGCCATCGCTTCGATGGCGGGGCAGAATGTTCGGGTCCTGGTGGAGGCTGCCGGTCGCACACCTGGCACAGTGAATGGTCGCCTTGACAACAATCTGGTGGTGGAATTCCCCGCACCGGAAATGTTGATCGGTCAGTGGGCGCGGGTGAATCTTACGGGTTCCCGTGCCGCACTTCTGACCGGTGAACTGGTTGATGAATAAAAATGATCTACAAAGGAGTATACAACAATGGATTGCATGGATTTGTTTAAGAAAGCGGCTGCTGCGATGCAGACCGATCCCCGTTACCTCGAACTGGATGCGGCGCGCCGCGCCAACGACGCGGACCAGGAACTGCAGGGTATGATTGGTGAGTTTAACCTTGCGCGACTGGATCTCAACAATGAAAGCGCTAAAACGGAAACCGATGCTGCCCGCGTGGCGGAATTGAATCAGCGCATCAATGACCTGTACACCCAGATCATGGCCAGCGAAGGCATGGTGCGTTATACGGCGGCCAAGGCAGAGTGTGAGGCAATGGTGAGCTATATTGATGCCATCATCAATACGGCCATGAACGGTGGTGACCCCATGACCGTGCAGCAGCCGGAGGGGGGCTGTACCGGCAGCTGCGCTACCTGCGGCGGTTGCCATTAATAGTGTGCCCATTCAGGATTTTCGAGAGATAACAGGAGTGTGAAACATGGCCGAACAAGCAGTATCGCCCATGATGCAGCAGTATTTTGAAATCAAGAAACAACATCCCAACGAGATTCTATTCTATCGTGTCGGCGATTTCTATGAAATGTTCTATGATGATGCCCTGACAGCTTCGCGGGAACTGGAACTGACCTTGACCGGCAAAAACTGCGGCAAAGAAGAGCGGGCCCCGATGTGCGGGGTGCCGTTTCACTCCTATGAAACCTATGTGGCCCGACTTATCGCCAAGGGGTACAAAGTAGCTATCTGTGAGCAGATGGAGGACCCGGCACTGGCCAAGGGTCTGGTCAAACGGGATATTATCCGCGTGGTCACGCCGGGCACGGTCATCGAGAGCAGCATGCTGGCGGAAGACAAGAACAATTATCTGTGCAGCATCTACTGTAAGCGCCGCCGAGGCCATTGGCGTGCGGGAATCTGTTTTGCAGATATCTCCACAGGCGAAGCGCGTGCCACGGAACTGAACGCTGAGAAGATAGGCGGGGCAATCATTACGGAACTGTGCCGTTATATGCCCAGTGAAATTCTGATCTGCCCGCCGATGCTGGACTTCAAAGATGTGACGGGCTATATCAAGCAGCATACCAGCGCCTTGGTGGAACTGCGGGAGGAGGCCTGTTATAAGGACGCCCTTTTGGAATCCACCATGGCCGGGCAATTCGGTCCCGAATGGCGGACCACCCTGGGGTATGACGAAGATGCGCTTGTTCCTTATGCCGTGGCAGCACTCCTTAATTACCTGCAGGAAACGCAGAAGCATGGCCTTGAACGCATCAAGACGGTTGATAACTATGCCGATGCACAGTACATGCGGTTGTCCCCGGTGACTCGTGCCAACCTGGAGTTGACAGAAACGATGCGTGGCCGCGAGAAGCGTGGTACGCTGCTTTGGGTGCTGGACAAGACAGAAACCTCCATGGGCAAGCGATTGCTCCGTTCCTGGATTGAACAGCCGCTGGTGGATGCGGAGGCCATCAATGCTCGGCTGTCGGCGGTTCAGGCACTGTATACCGCCAATATTGCCCGCGCAGATCTGAAAGAGGCATTATCCCATGTGTTCGATATTGAACGGTTGACGACCCGCATCCTGTATGGATCGGCAACACCCCGTGAAGTCAAGGCTCTGGGAGATACCTGCGCCCGCCTGCCGGAGGTCAAAACACAGGCGTCCGCCTGCGGAGCACCGTTGCTGACCCAGTTGGCGGATCAGATCGATCCGCTGGATGATTTGCTGCAGAAGATTACCACAGCCCTGGTGGATGATCCTCCGGCTACGCTGAAAGACGGGGGAGCCATCCGTGCCGGTTATAACAGCGAAGTGGATGAACTGCGGGACATCATGCATGGCGGCAAGGGCTATCTTGCCAATCTCGAAACCAAGCTCCGTGAGGAAACGGGCATTCCTAAGCTGAAGATTGGCTTTAACAAGGTGTTTGGCTATTATATTGAAGTCAGTCGTTCCTATACGGATTCGGTGCCGGACAGCTTTACCCGCAAACAGACTCTGACTACCGGTGAGCGTTACATTACTCCGGAACTCAAGGAACTGGAAAACAAAATTTTGGGTGCGAATGAGCGGCTTTTGGTGCTGGAGCATCAACTGTTTGCGGATCTTCTGTCGGAAATTTCCGCTCAGATTGTGCGCATTCAGCGCACGGCCCTGGCTGTTGCTCAACTTGACGTTCTGGCCGGGTTTGCAGAGGTTGCTTTGCAAAATAACTATGTTCTGCCAGTGGTGGATCAGAGCGGCGTTATCGAAATCAAGGAAGGCCGCCATCCGGTTATCGAACAGATGCTCAAAGGGACACTGTTTGTGCCCAACGATACTCTGCTGGATGAGGGCGAAAACCGCATGCTTTTGATTACCGGCCCCAATATGGCTGGTAAATCTACCTACATGCGTCAAAACGCGCTGATTGCTCTGATGGCGCAAATCGGCTGTTTTGTGCCGGCCGCCAGCGCACACATCGGTGTGGTGGATGCGATTTTTACCCGTGTGGGCGCATCGGATGACCTGGCTGCTGGACAGTCCACTTTTATGGTGGAAATGACCGAGGTGGCAGAAATCCTGCGCCACGCCAGCAAAAACAGCCTGGTGATCCTGGACGAGATTGGCCGTGGAACCTCTACCTTTGATGGTATGAGTATTGCGCGGGCTGTGGTGGAGTATATCTGCGACAATATTGGATGCAAGACACTGTTTGCCACCCACTACCACGAGCTCACCAGCATGGACCAGGATATCTACGGCGTGAAGAACTACAATATCGCTGTCAAGAAACGCGGGGAAGACATTACTTTCTTGCGCCGGATTGTGGCGGGGCCTGCGGATGACAGTTATGGCATTGAGGTGGCGAAGCTGGCGGGACTTCCCTCCAGCGTGACCAAGCGTGCTCACGCCGTGCTGCGCCAGCTGGAGGCCAGCGCACCGGGACGAAACCAGACGATGCAGCTGGATTTTGAAACGGTGGAAGCCTACAACAATCCGTCGGTCCCCAGCGAAGTGGTGGACAAGCTGCACAGCGTGGACATTGAGACGCTGACGCCGCTGGAAGCACTGAACTTTCTGTATGAACTGAAAAATGTATTGGATAAAGACTAAAGGCAGGTGAATGGCATGGCGGAAATCCGCGTACTGGACAAGCACACTGCAGAGTTGATTGCGGCGGGAGAGGTCGTGGAGCGTCCTGCATCGGTTGCAAAGGAATTACTGGAAAATGCCATTGACGCAGGCGCGACACAGATTACGCTGTCGGCCACTCGCGGAGGCATCGCACAGCTGCAGATCGTGGATAACGGCAGCGGTATCGAGGCGGAGTATATCGACAAGGCATTTATCCGCCATGCGACCAGCAAAATTGCATCGGCCGAGGATCTCAATCACATCCATACGCTGGGCTTTCGCGGCGAGGCACTTGCCTCTATTGCCAGTGTGGCCAAGGTGGAAGTTCTGACCCGTACCGAACAGGATGAGTATGCCTGCTGTTATCGCATTGCGGGCGGAGAACCGCAAGGGACGGAACCGGGGGCACGCCCGGTCGGCACGACAATTACAGTCAATGAACTGTTCTATAACACACCCGCTCGGATGAAGTTCCTAAAAAAGGATGCCAGCGAGGGAACTTATGTGGCGGAGACAGTATTGCATGCCGCTTTATCTCATCCGGAGATCAGCTTTCGCTTTATTCGTGAAGGCAAACAGCAGTTTATGACGCCGGGCGATGGAGAATTGCGCAGTGCCGTATATGCAGTAATGGGCAGAGAGTTTGCGAGGGACCTGCTGCCGGTGGACGGGGGCAATGGTGTCTACCGCATCACAGGACTGATTACCCCACCGCGCGCCTGTAGGGCCAGTCGGGGGACGCAGCATTTCTTTGTGAACGGGCGTTATGTAAAAAACCGTACCATGATGGCGGCACTGGAAAACGCTTACAAAGGCACCATGATGCAGGGGAAATTTCCCGGGGCGGTGCTGATGCTGGAAATGCCTGCCGACCTGGTGGATGTTAATGTGCATCCGGCCAAGACGGAGATTCGCTTTGCTCGGGAAAGTGACGTGTTTGACGCGGTGTATCGCGCGGTTCGCACAGCGCTGACCACCCCCGGAAGCGGGGAGTGTCGGTTTGAAATGTCGCATGACACATCTGCTCAAAAAGCGGAGGTCCCTGCAAAGCAGCCGTCTTCTCAGGGAACGCCGGCACACCCGCAAGTACCGGAAAAATCCCGGTTTACAACATTGTCGGCGGCTGAATACCGGGCGCTGAATCGGTTGACTGAACCGGTACCGGCACGTCCGTTGCCGGGCGTTGTTGTATCGGTGGAATCTCCGGCGCCGCATTATCAGACGACTCCGGCAAAGCCTTCGGAGGCACCTTTCCGTCCGACAACCCAGCAGGAGGAAGTGCTCGACATTCTGCCGGATTTACCGGAAGAAAAAACATCACCTGTAAGTACAGTCTCACAAACGTCTTCGACTCCGATGGGAATCCCCTTGGAAAAAGAACCGGCACCGGTGGAGCCGGAACCGGAGCAGCAGACGATGCAGGCATTGAGTGCGCTGCCGCAGGAAACGCAAGAACCGCAGCAGATTACGATGACGCCGCCGTCAGTCCAACCGCTTCGCCTTGTAGGTGAGGTATTCAAAACCTATATTATTACCGAGCGCGAAGGAGAGCTTTGCCTTATCGACAAACATGCGGCTCATGAGCGTATTTTGTTTGAAAAGCTGGCGAAAGATTATGGTAATGTGCCCGCACAGATGCTGCTGGTGCCAGTACAGGTCAACCTGACCGCAGCTGAAAAACAGGCCTTGTTGCAGAATTCGGAGATGCTGAATGATGCTGGTCTGGAGGTGGAAGATTTCGGCGGCTCTACGGTAATGGTACGTGCAGTGCCTGCGGATGTGCAGGTGGATGACGTGGAGGATATGGTTGTGGAGCTGGCATCTCGCTTTGTGGACGGAAGCCGGGATGCCCTGCGGGAAAAGACCGAATGGGTGCTGCATTCCATCGCCTGCCGTGCGGCCATCAAAGCAGGGGATCGTACCAGCGATGCCGAAATGCTGGTGCTGGCGCAGAACATTCTGGATGGTTCCATCCCGCCATTCTGTCCGCACGGACGGCCCTGTGTACTGAAGATTACCCGGAAGGAGCTGGAAAAGCAGTTTGGACGCCTTGTTTGATCGTCCCCGCGTTGTGGCAATCGGGGGCCCCACAGCCACCGGGAAAACGGCGCTTTCTGTCGGGTTAGCCAAACGGTTCGGCGGGGAGATCATCAATGCTGACTCGATGCAGGTATACCGGGAATTGTCGGTCGGCACGGCAAAAGCTACAGAAGAAGAGCGCTCCGGAATTCAACATCATCTGCTGGACTTCCTGCCACCAGAAGAGTCTTACAGCGTTGCGGATTTTGTGGAAGCAGCGACCGAACTGATTCCACAGATTACGGCTCTTGGGCATCTGCCTCTGGTAGTCGGTGGCACGGGACTGTATATCACCAGTCTCTTGAACGGGATCACCTTTGCCCCGGAACGATCCGATCCTGCTATTCGAAAAACATTGCAGCAGGAAGCTGAAGAAAAGGGCGCTGGGGAGCTATATGACCGTTTGAAGAAAATCGACCCGGAATATGCTGCCAAAGTACATCCCCATAATTTGCCGCGTATCATTCGGGCGTTGGAACTTTTTCAGATCACCGGACGTAGAATGAGTGAACAGCAGCAGAGCTCCAGGCCGGAAATTCCGCCGTACCGTTCTCTTTGCCTGTGCCTGACCTGTCGTGACCGTGGAACGCTTTACCGCAGAATTGATCAGCGCGTAGACACAATGCTGGAACAGGGCATTCTCCCGGAGGCCAAGATGGTCTGGCAACATAAAGGACAGTATCAGACAGCAGCACAGGCCATCGGCTACAAAGAATTTTTCCCTTATTTTGAGGGAACCCAGTCGTTGGAAGAATGTACAGTGCGGCTTAAGCAGGCAACCAGACAGTACGCCAAGCGGCAGCTTACCTGGTTCCGGCATCAAAACGAAGCGGTGTGGTTGTATACGGATGAGGAGGATGTCCTGGCGAGGGCCACAGAATTGGTCCATGACTTTTTACAGAACTGAATGGGAAGGGGGCAGAGGGCTGCATGGAATCTCCGAAACCACACGCGGCGGGACGCATAGCAAAGGGCGTCAGCATGGCATTGCTGGCGGCCGTTTCTTTGTATGTAATCGTGCAGTGCTTTGTGATCTTCCACCAGTCTTATAAAACAGAGACAGCCATTGCTTATACGATGGCAGACAGTGTGACGCTGGACGGTGTTGTTTCCTTTGCCACGGTGCCGGTGGAAGGTAGCGGCAATCTGGGATATCTTGTACAGGATGGGGAACGTGTCAGCAATGGTACGGTTCTGGCAGAATGCTACACGGATGATACGCAGGGACTTCTGCGGGAGCGTCTGGACCGCCTGGGACGCACCATCGATCTGCTGAGCAAATCACAGAATTCAACAGGTAGTGACCTTTCCGTTTTGACGAACCAGACACGGCAGGCGTTATATAATTTGTTGGACAAGCTGGATACAGCTGAATACAGTGGGATTGCGGATGCAGAGGATGATTTTCTGCTTGCCCAGAACAGGCTGCAGGTGAGCACAGGGCAGACCGGAGATTTTTCCCAGACGATCCGTTCCTTGCAGACCGAATACGATGAAATCAATGGCCAGCTCAGTTCCCTGCAGACCATTACAGCTTCCACCAACGGGTATTTCAGCAGTACGGAGGCAATGTCGCCCATTGTGACAGATCAGGAGACACTGGATAATGCCTCCCCTGCAGAATTGCAGCAGATGCTTGCGGATGGGTTTCCGGCGTCTGACACTGGTTATGCGGGACAGATCGCCACCGGATTCAGCTGGCGCTTTTATACAGTCTGTGACCTGGAAACGGCAGCGCGCTTTGATGGCATTACGTCGGTAAAAATCAGCGTGCCGGGAAAGCAGAACACGCCGCTGGCTGCTACACTGGTGGATATGACGCAGGATGAAGAGGCGGGTGTCGCAAAGCTGACTTTTGAATGTCAGACCATAAACGCGGAAATCCTGAGTTTTGGGCAGGAAACAGCCCAGATCGACATCAAAACCTATGAGGGAATTCGAATCAACAAAGATGCGTTGCACATTGTGGACGGGGCACGGGGCGTCTATGTGAAGTACGGCAATCTTCAGCGGTTTCTGAAAATCACGACACTGTATGAAGATGAAAATTATATTCTCATCCCGAACAATGGCGCCATTGGCACTGACAACGAAGTGCGTCTGTATGATGAAATTATTGTTCAGGGAACCAATCTGCAGGACGGTAAGCTGTTGTAGCAGAGAAACTGATCGTTTGATATTGACAATCAACATAAAAAAGAAGATAATGTTTAGTGTATATCGCTGTAACAGTTCCCGCACTGGGTAAAGTGCGGGTTCGACCAAAGGAGTAACGACGATGTCTATGTTTGACAGTTTGAAGAGTAAGCTTGGAATCGACCCGGAAGGGGATTCATATATCGACGATACCGAGGACGAAATCTTTGCCGGCGGCCAGGGAGCTGCGGCACAGAATTATTCTCAGGCTGAGGTCAAACAGCATAGCAACAAAGTGGTGAACATCAATGCGACCACCCAGCTGCAGGTCGTTCTGGTCAAACCGGAACGCTTTGAAGATGCCTCCACGATTGCAGATCAGCTGAATGCCAAACGTACCGTTGTGCTGAACCTGGAGTCCACTGGCAAGGAAGTTTCCCGCCGCCTGATCGATTTCCTGTCCGGCGTTGCCTATGCCAACAATGGTCAGATCAAACGGGTGGCAACCAGCACTTTCATCATTACGCCCTACAATGTGGATATTATGGGCGACCTGATTGATGAACTGGAGAATAATGGCGTATTCTTCTGATTCAACGGCGACACGGGGCTTTGTACCGCCTCAAAACGATGAAGAACGCCGCCTGATGCGTCGGGTGGAGGAGCTCTGTCGTGTGGCCCAAAACCGTGGCATTCCCCGATACACAGGATTTCTGTCGGACCGGGAACAGGTGCTGGCGCAGGCTGCCTGTCATAAGGCGCTTTTTTCAGCAGCTCGCTTTTGGGGCGGTTATGATGAGGCGGAGCGGAAAGTGTTGTGTCTGGAGCCTCCGGAAGCCTGGCAGGAAGAACCGCTCGCTTATCTTCGCCTTGCGGCGCTGAACGCTGGAGAAGACAAAATGCCGGGACATCGGGATTATCTCGGGTCCATTCTGGCATTGGGACTTGACCGTGCCTGCCTTGGAGACCTTATTGCGGATCCCCAGGATTCGGCGGTGTTTTACGCCATAGTGCTTGCAGATAAGCAAGAGTTTATTGCATCAGAACTGACGAGCGCCGGTCACTGTCCGGTGCGGGCAGAATGCTGTGAACAGCTTCCAGTACATGTGGGGCAGGCAACGGAGCGGGCTTTGCGAGAGGCGACAGTCTCTTCACTGCGGGCGGATGCCGTATTGGCGGCGATGATGCATACCTCTCGCACAAAGGCTGCAGACTATATTGCGGCAGGAAGAGTGGAGATCAACCATCTGCCATTGCGGGCTGCCCATGAGCCTGTATATGCCCGGGATATCTTTACAGTACGAGGTGTGGGCCGATATCAGCTGGCTGATATTGGCGGTAAAAGCCGGAAAGACCGTATATTCATTTCGTTTTTTCAGTATTGAGGCGTACAGAAAACGCTCCCCTTTCCCATAGATTACCACGGAAAGTCCGAAAACAGGAGGAAAATCATGATATCTTCTGAGGATGTCCGCCGCGTAACGTTTGAAAAATCCATGCGTGGTTATCGCTGCGATGATGTGGACGACTATCTCAAACAGGTTGCGGAAAGTATGGAGGAACTGTCGGCAAAGAACGACGACCTGCAGAAAAAACTGGTAGTGCTTGCACAGCGTATCGATCAGTATCGTGCGGAGGAGGATACGCTTCGCACTACTATGATCAATGCGCAGCGTCTGGGCGAAAATGTGATCCGTGAGGCCAAGCAGAAGGCGGCTGAGATTATTCGCGCTGCCAATATGAAGGCGGAAGACAGAGAACAGCGTGCCCGCGATGATGTGGAACTGGCCAAGCAGGAAATTGTCACGCTCAAAAGCGAAGCGGACAGCTTCAAGCGTTCGCTGATGGAGATGTACCGCAAGCACATCAACCTGATCAGCAAACTGCCGGAATACAAGAAACCGGAAGAGGAGGAGCCTGCCCCCGCGGCAGCTCCGGCGCAGACCTCTTCGGAATCGGTCCAGACCGCGCCGGCAGAGCCCGCTTATACGGAACCCCCGGTGCAGCCGGTGCAGACTGCTCCGGTGCAGGAATCCACTGCGCCGCAGGAATCCCGTTACTATGATGCAGGGGAGGGAACGCAGCCTCCTGTGACGGAGGAACGGGAAAAGGTGGATACGGTAGAGTTTGCCATCGCGCCCCATCCTGAGGAACCGGAGGAAATCCCCACGCCGGTGCAGTCCGCTCCGCAGCAGGAGGATCTTCCGTTCCAGCCTGGGGCCGGGTTGTATGATGAACCACCGGCTGAAAAGCCTGCACGGAAGACCAGAAAATCCACTACAGGAAAACGGGCTTCCCGCAAAACCAAGGCAGCTGCTGAACCGCAGGAGGAATTGGCTTCTCCCGCGTTTGACAATTTTGAAGGCGTAGACTTTGACAGTTGAGCCTGCATAGGCAGAAAAGAATTTTTCTAAATAGAGGAGAGTAGGAAATCTTGCCGCAGAATTACAATGACACCATCCACAAGATGCAGACGCCCTTTGAGATGCGGGCCGGTCTGCCCAAGAAAGAGCCGAAAATGCTGGAAGACTGGGAACAGAACCATGTCTATGAGCAGATGATCCGCAACAATGAGGGCAAGCCCCGTTACATTCTCCATGACGGCCCTCCGTATGCAAACGGCAGTATCCACATGGGTACGGCGCTCAATAAAATCATCAAGGATATTATCATCCGTTACAAGAATATGGCAGGTTTCCAAGCTCCTTATGTGCCGGGCTATGACACCCATGGCCTGCCCATCGAGCTGAAGGCGTTGGGCTCTCTTGGAGACAAGAAATCCGGTGTCTCCAAGCTGGAACTGCGCAAGATCTGCAAGGAGTTTGCCACCGAGCACATCGGTGTGATGAACGATCAGTTCAAACGTCTTGGTGTGCAGGGCGATTTTGAGAATCCCTATCTGACGCTTCGACCGGAGTTTGAGGCCCGCCAGGTCGAGATCTTCGGCGAAATGGCCAAGAAGGGCTACATCTACAAGGGCATGAAAGCCGTGTACTGGTGCCCGGAAGACCGTACCGCGCTGGCTGAAGCTGAAATTGAATATGCAGAGGACGAGTGCGATTCCATCTATGTCCGCTTCAAGCTGACTGGTGACCCCAAGGGGGTTCTGGCCAAGCACAATATTCCGCTGGAGAAGGCGTGGATTGTGATTTGGACCACTACGACCTGGACACTGCCTGCCAACGTGGCGACCTGCCTGAATCCGGATCTGGAGTATGCATTCGTCAAGATCGGCGATGAATACCACATCATGGCGGCGGAGCTGGTCAAGCCCACGATGGACGCTTGCCATATCGAAGAATATGAAGTCATGCCCGAGACGGTGCATGGTGATGAGCTGGAGCTTATGGAGTACCAGCATCCCTTCCTGGACCGTACTGGTCTTGTGATTCTGGGAGACCATGTAACCCTGGAAGGCGGCACCGGCTGTGTCCATACCGCCCCCGGTCATGGTGTTGAGGACTTTGAGGTCTGCGTCAATCATTATCCTCAGCTGCCCGTTGTGGTTCCTGTGGATGACGCCGGCTGTCTGACGGAGGAAGCCGGCAAAGAGTTCGCCGGGCTGAAAGTCTGGGCGGCCAACAAGGTTATTCTGGAGCATATCAAGGAGACTGGCCATCTGATGGGCGTACAGCACATCACCCACCAGTACCCCCATTGCTGGCGCTGCCATCATCCCATCATCTTCCGCGCCACTGAGCAGTGGTTCTGCTCCATCGATGCGTTCAAGGAGGATGTCTATAAAGCAATTGACAGTGTGCACTGGCAACCGGCCTGGGGCCATGACCGTATGACGGGCATGGTGCGGGATCGCAGTGACTGGTGCATCAGCCGTCAGCGCGTCTGGGGTGTTCCCATCCCGGTGTTCTACTGCAAGAAGTGCGGCAAGTATCATATCACCGACGCTTCCATCAAGGCTGTTTCCGATCTGTTCCGTAAGGAAGGCAGCGACGCATGGTACAAGTACGATGCCAACGAGATCATGCCGAAGACCGAGGTCTGTGAATGTGGTGCTTCTGACTGGGAGAAGGATCCCGATATCATGGACGTCTGGTTCGACTCCGGTTCCACCTGGAGCGCGGTTTGCCGCGAGCGTCCTGAGCTGACCTGGCCTGTGGATATGTATATGGAGGGCGCGGACCAGTTCCGCGGCTGGTTCCAGTCCAGTCTGCTGACCTGTGTTGCTACCCAGGGCATTGCACCGTACCGTGAGGTTCTGTGCCATGGTTGGGTCGTCGATGCGCAGGGCAAGCAGATGCACAAGTCTGCCGGCAACGGTATGGAGCCTTCGGAGATTATCCGGGACTACGGCGCAGACATCATCCGTCTGTGGGTCGCTTCCAGCGATTACACCGTCGACGTGCGCGCCGGTAAGGAAATCTTCCGTCAGCTTTCGGAAGCTTATCGTAAGATGCGTAATACCGCTCGCTTTATGCTTGGCAACCTGAGCGATTTTGATCCCAACAAGGATGCGGTGGCCGATGACCAGCTCTATGAGATTGACCGCTGGGCGCTGGAGGCCTGCAACGCGCTGACAGCAACGATGCGGGATGCGTATGATCATTATGATTTCTCCCGTGCCTACCATGCGCTGTACAATTTCTGTGTTATTGACATGTCCAACTTCTATATGGACGTGATCAAGGATCGTCTGTACTGCGCAGACGACCATGCCCGCCGTTGCGCCCAGACAGCGTTGTATCGCATTCTGGTGGATTTCACCAAACTGCTTGCGCCAATCCTCTGCTTCACCAGCCAGGAGATCTGGAGCTATGTGCCCAAGATGCCCGGTATGAAAGATTATGTAGTCTTTGAGCAGGTGCCGGAGGCAAAACCTGCTGCCGGTGAGGCGTTTACGGCCAAGTGGGACCGGATCATGGCAATCCGCGATGACGTAAAGAAGGTTCTGGAGCAGGCTCGCGCAGACAAGCAGATCGGTTCCTCGCTGGAGGCGGCTCTGACACTGTATTGCAATGAGGATGTTTACAAGTTCCTGAATTCTATCCCGATGGATGAACTTGCTGACCTCTTCATCGTGTCCCAGGTTCGCCTGGAACAGGGAGAAGGCGGCGTGAAGGGCGTCGTGGATGGCCTGGGTGTACAGGCGGAGCACGCGGCAGGTGCCAAGTGCCTGCGCTGCTGGAAGTATGATACGGCCGTCAATGATAACGGTCTGTGCCCGCGTTGCGCAAAGGTCCTGGGAATGTAATTTTACTTTCAGCGGTGCTTATATTCGTGTAAGCACCGCTGATTTTTTGAAATCATGGGGTTTCAGATGATTGTATCCTTTTTCTCTGTATTGGTTGCTGCAGTTCTCGTTGCAGTGGATCAACTGATTAAGCAATGGGCCACGGCTGTTTTGCAGCCGGTGGGCGCCATTACGGTGTTGCCGGGCATTTTGGAGCTGCGATACTATCTGAACGATGGTATGGCGTTTTCCATGCTGGCAGGAAAGCAAACGTTGCTCATCGCCATGACTTCCATCATGCTGGTGTGCGTACTGTTGGTGCTTCTGCTGCGAAAAATGGGGCCGTGGGAGCGTATTTCCTGGACACTGATCCTGGGGGGCGGCATCGGTAATCTGATCGATCGTTTCCTCAATGGTGTTGTGGTAGATTATATCAACGTTTTGTTTGTAAACTTCGCCGTTTTCAATTTTGCGGATATCTGCATTACAGCGGGTGTGATCTCCCTGATGGCATGGGTTCTCTACGATTCTTTCCGCAAGGAAAAGGCGGAAATGTCATCGGACCAGGTGAATGGAGTCTCCGATGGAACCAATTGAGATTACAGCGGGGCCGCAGACGGCCGGCCGACTGGACGCCTGGCTGGCAGGGCAGTGCGAGGGAATTTCCCGCAACGCCCTGCAGACCTTGATCGAGCAGGAACGCGTGACAAAGGACGGACGTCCGGTCAATAAAAAGGAGAAAGTTTGTCCTGGTGCCGTATACCTCCTGCAGTTGCCGGACCCAAAGCCCATTGAGGCGGTGCCGCAGGATATCCCGCTTTCCATCGTGTATGAAGACAACGATCTTATTGTTGTCAACAAACCCAAGGGGATGGTGGTCCATCCTGCTCCGGGAAACCCGGACGGCACGTTGGTCAATGCACTTCTCTATCACTGTGCCGGCCAACTTTCCGGAATCGGTGGAGCCATTCGTCCGGGAATTGTACATCGTATTGATAAAGACACCAGCGGACTGCTGGTTGTTGCCAAAAATGATGTGGCGCATCAGGCTTTGAGCAGCCAGATGAGTGTGCATAGCATTCACCGCGTGTATCACGCCATCGTCTATGGCAATCTCAAAGAAGATGAGGGCTTTGTCGAAGCATGGTTGGGGCGAGACCCGCGGGACCGGAAGAAAATGGCGGTGTTATCAGAAAACACCACCGGAGCACGGTATGCCTACACGGGTTGGCGTGTACTGGAACGGTTCGGCAATTTCACCTACATTGCCTGTAAGCTCAAAACCGGTCGCACCCATCAGATCCGGGTGCATATGGCATCCATTGGACATCCGCTTGCCGGAGATGTGGTGTATGGACCACGCAATTGCATCAAGAGCCTGGCAGGGCAATGTCTGCACGCCAAGGAACTGGGGTTTGTCCACCCGTCTACCGAAAATTGGATGCAGTTCGATTCCCCCTTGCCGGCTTACTTTACAGATTTTCTGAATCGGCTTAGAAAGGAACACCGTGCATGAAATCAGCACTCAGCGATTATCTAGTCATCTGTGATATGGATAATACTCTGCTTACCGCAAAGGAAGGGCTTCCGGCCTGCAATAAGACGGTAATCCAGCTGTTTATCGAGATGGGCGGTTTGTTTACGGTGGCTACCGGACGTCCACCGGAATCCATCCGCGCGGCACTGGACGGAATTCAGCTTTCACTGCCGGCAATTTCCTGTAACGGAGCCCTGCTCTATGATTTTTCTACGGAATCGGTGTTGCATCGATCGACGCTGAATCGCGAACAGGCAACGGCGGCGATTGCGGATATCCTTCCAAAATTTCCCCGTATGGGCGTGGAAGTTATGGCTGGCAACGGAGAAATGTTCGTGATCCATGCCAATGAATACACCCACGCGCATCAGGTTGATGAACATCTGGGCAGCATTGCCTGCCCTATCGAATGTGTACCGGATGGTTGGATCAAGGTGGTGTTTGCCTCGGATCCCGAGACAATCCGCAAGCTTGGTCAGTATGCTAAGACCAAGTATTATGGACGGGATAACTATTTCCTGGCGACAAATAATATTTACCTTGAAATTATGCCGGGAGGCGTCAGCAAGGCAACGGGCATGCACGATCTGTGCGCATTGATGAATCGTTCTCAAAAAAAGACCATTGTGATCGGAGATTATTACAATGATCTGGAGCTGATGAAAGCAGCCGGATATGCTGTAGCTGTTGCCAATGCGCCCGCGGAGGTAAAAGCTACTGCCGATGTGGTGACGACCTGTACCTGCTCCGAAGGCGCGGTAGGGGAGTACTTATATCAGCTGATCCGAAAAGTGACGGATGTCTGAGATGCTGTCAGAAGGGGGAAGCCATGAAAATAAGTGAACTGATGGACCCCAAGGGAATTCTGCTTTATGCCAATATCAATAATGCCGCCGATGTGCTGGGAATTTTGGTGGAGCTTCAGGAAGGAATCGGCGTGATCACCAACGGAACGGCCTATTACAACGCTGTGTGCCAGCGGGAAAATTTCGGTGGTACCACGGCAATCGGAGAAGGCATTGCACTGCCGCATGCAATCAATGCGGGCGTGTCGGCACCGGGCATTTCGGCTTTGACCCTGCGGCGTGGGGTGGACTGGGGAGCTCCGGATGGACGCCCCGTTGATCTCCTGTTTATGATCGCTGTGCCCCCGGAGCAGGATAGCCTGCATCTGCAGATTCTTGCTCGACTGGTTAATTTGTTGGGGCGGCATGCTCTGGTGGATGCACTGCGTCATGCCAGCAGTCCGGAGCGATTTCTTGAATTGTTGCAAAAAGTAGAAAATGCCTGCTTTGGCGGCTGAAATTTTTAAAAGCTGCCGACGGAGTTCTCTCCGTCGGCAGCTTTTTTGCCAAAACGAGACAGTATGCACAAGATAAAAGAAAGAAACAAGACGAATTTTGTGCATATAATAGATTGCTTTAGAGGGGTGAAGTGTGATATACTTTAAAGCACTAAATCGGCAAAGCAGAGGGAGAAGCCAGTGTGCACTGGACGCCGAGCCGGTATTGTCTGGAGGAAGAAGAATGAAAAAAGCAGTTTCCTTATTGGTGGCCACAACGATGATTCTGGGGCTGGCAGGCTGCGGCAGCACCGCGACAACTTCCAGCGGCACGTCGGAGGCGGAAGCAGCTTCCAGCACGGCGGAAACCTCTGAAGCGGATGCCGCCGATGCAAAGAGCTATACCATTGGCATCTGCCAGTTGGTCCAGCATGACGCGCTGGATGCGGCTACCCAAGGTTTCAAGGATGCCCTGACTGAAAAATTGGGTGAAGGCAATGTGACTTTTGATGAGCAGAATGCTTCCGGCGACACGGCCAACTGCTCCACCATCATCAACGGATTTGTATCCTCGGGTGTTGATTTGATCCTGGCCAACGCTACGGCCCCGCTTCAGACGGCAACGCAGGCTACTTCGGATATTCCGATCCTGGGGACCTCGGTAACCGATTACGCGACGGCATTGGATATCAGTGACTGGACCGGTACGGTGGGCGGCAATGTGTCCGGAACCTCTGATCTTGCTCCGCTGGATCAGCAGGCAGCCATGATTCAGGAACTGTTCCCGGATGCCAAAAATGTTGGCCTTCTGTACTGCAGCGCCGAAGCTAATTCGGTTTATCAGTGTGATGTAATTGAAGGCTATCTGACAGATGCTGGTTACACGGTGACCCGCTATGCCTTTACGGATACCAACGATGTCACCTCGGTGGCGCAGACGGCTGCGGATGCTTCGGACGTCATTTACATCCCCACCGACAATACGGCGGCTTCCAATACCGAGGCTATTGCCAATGTTGTACTGCCGGCCAAGGTCCCCGTGGTAGCCGGCGAGGAAGGTATCTGCAAGGGTTGCGGCGTTGCTACGCTGTCCATCAGTTACTATGATCTGGGCTACCAGACCGGTACGATGGCTTACCAGATTCTGGCTGAAGGTGCGGATATTTCCACTATGCCCATCGAATATGCGCCCAATGTGACCAAGAAGTATAATGCCGCAAACTGCGAAGCGCTGGGCATTACGCCGCCGGAAGGCTACGAAGCAATCGCAGAGTAAAACAATCATTATGACAGCGGGAAAAGGGCCTGCGCCCTTTCCCCGCTGTTTTGGTGCTTATCATCATTTTCATGGAGGATGGATTTTCAATGGACTTTTTGACTTCGCTGTTGAATTCCATGCCCGGTGCGGTGGCGCAGGGGCTGATTTGGGGTATAATGGCAATCGGCGTATACATTACCTATCGAGTTCTGGATATTGCTGACCTGACCGTAGATGGTTCCCTGGGAACCGGCGGCGCAGTGTGTGTTGTACTTATGCTGAACGGTGTACCGGTCGGGTTGGCGCTTGTGGCTGCTACACTGGCCGGTATGCTGGCTGGCCTGGTTACGGGACTTTTCCATACAGCCTGCGGTATTCCTGCTATTCTGGCCGGTATTCTCACGCAGCTGGCGTTGTATTCCGTAAACCTCAGGATTATGGGGACTGGTACCGGCGGTGGCAAGGCAAACCTGCCGATCAGTGTAGATAAATATTCGCTGCTGGTATCGGCGCGATATGTGCGGGAAAAAGCGCTGAGCAACCCGCTGCTTACGCTCGTTATCTTCTGTGCAATCCTGGTGGCAGTGCTGTACTGGTTCTTTGGCACGGAATTGGGATGCTCGCTTCGTGCTACAGGTGCCAACCAGAATATGGCGCGTGCGCAGGGAATCAATACCAGCTTTGCCAAGGTGCTGGGGTTGATGATTTCCAACGGGCTTGTGGCTTTGTCCGGCGGATTGCTTGCGCAGTATCAGGGCTTCTCGGACATCAATATGGGGCGTGGTGCCATCGTCATCGGTTTGGCTGCGGTCATCATCGGAGAGGTGATTTTCAGCAAGATTTTCCGCAATTTTGCGCTGAAGCTGATTGCTGCCATTATTGGTGCCATCATTTATTATATGGTCATGACCTTTGTTCTGCGTCTGGGTCTGTCCACGGATGACCTTAAGTTGCTTACGGCTCTTGTGGTGGCCGTGTTCCTGACGGTCCCGTATTGGAAGAGCCGGTATTTCACCAAACCGAGTGTGAAGAAGGGAGGTAAAAACAATGCTTGAAATCAAAAATGTTTACAAGACCTTCAACGCCGGTACGGTCAATGAAAAGGTGGCCCTGAATGGTTTGGATCTCAAGCTGGAAGACGGCGATTTTGTGACGGTAATTGGCGGCAACGGTGCCGGTAAATCCACAATGCTGAATGCGGTGGCTGGTGTGTGGCCTATCGATATGGGAAAGATCATTATTGACGGAAAAGATGTAACACGACTGTCAGAGCATCAGCGTGCCAAATACATTGGGCGTGTATTCCAGGATCCCATGATGGGAACGGCTGCAACAATGGGGATTGACGAGAATCTGGCACTGGCGGCGCGGCGAGGTATGGCTCGTACGCTTCGCACCGGGATCACCAAAAAAGAGCACGAAGAGTATTACAAGCTGCTGCAGACGCTGGAATTGGGCCTGGAAGATCGCATGACCAGTAAAGTGGGGCTGCTCTCCGGTGGTCAGAGACAAGCCGTTACCCTCTTGATGGCAACGTTGAAAAAACCGCGTTTGCTGCTGCTGGATGAGCATACGGCGGCGTTGGACCCCAAGACGGCAGCTAAAGTATTGGCGCTGTCGGATAAGATTGTGCACGAGAATCATCTGACGACTTTAATGATTACTCATAACATGAAAGATGCAATCCGTTACGGAAATCGTCTGATTATGATGTACGAAGGCCGTGTGATTTATGATGTCCGTGGAGCGGAAAAGGCGAACCTGCAGGTGGGTGATCTTCTTAAGCGTTTTGAACAGGTCAGCGACGGAGATTTTGCAAACGATCGGATGCTTTTGTCATAATGCCTTTTGGGGAGGGCCGGCTGGGATAGCCGCCCCTCCTTTTTTGTAAAAAAATTGTAACACGTTACATTTTTGGGAAAGGTGTGTTCAAAACAAAGAATTTATGATATAATGACTTTGTTTATACTAGGCAGGGTATGGCTCTGCATGTCCTGTATTACCATCCAAGGAGGTCACGGTTACCGATGAGCCGTAAACAGTCCCGTACCGCGTCCAGTCTCAGTCCGATTCAACGCAAAGCGTGTATCGTGCTGGCTTTGTGTGTGCTGGCAGTGGTTGTCAGTTTTGTGGTGGCATGGGTTCTGCCCCAAAGTTTACATTTGTTTGGCGAGAATGACGCTTATGATCCGGATCTCTATCCGCTGGATACCAGTTTGGAAGCCATTCTGAAAGATAATTCTGCGGATGATTCCTATATTACTTCCAGCCTGTTTGTGGGGGACCGTACGGCTATGGCGCTGCAGAAAGACGGCCGTATTACTCTGGATCAGTATGCAGGTAAGGATGACCTGAAAATATCCAATTTCCTCAAGGAAAGCTGTGTGGCGTTTGAGGAAGATGCCAACACCTATACGATTCCCCAGGCAATTGCCAAGATGAAAGCGCGCCGTGTGTACGTGATGATTGGCAGCAATGATGTGGACGGTTCTGTGACGGTTGATGAATTCATGAACGATTACAAGCAAGCGCTGCAGAACATCAAAAATTCTTATTCTTACGCCGATCTGATTGCTTGTGCAATTCCGCCGGTTGCGCAGGAGAGTGACAAGGCGGCCGAAACCCAGACGTATATCGATCAGTTTAATCAGTCTATTGCAGCCGCTTGCGATGAGTTGGGATACAAATATCTTAATCTCGCGGAAGTGCTCAAAAATGATAAAGGGTATGCCGAGGAAAACTATGTGGATGCCTCTGCAGGAACTCTAAACGCTGCTGGTGCCAGCGCAGTACTGGAGTATGTGAAATCCCATGCATATCAGACTGATGACACCCGACCGGATACCAATGATATCCCCAAACGTGCGGCCCAGGTTTCGGGGAGCAGTAGCAGCGCCTCGCCTACGCCTTCTGCTACGCCAGCCAAATTCACTGCCAATTATGCGGTAGAAGATTCGGCCAAGGGAACCTTGACCGGAAACGGTCAGAGCGGCGTTACCAGCCTGGAAATTCAGGCTGAGTCGGGGGCACAGGTCAGCGTTACGGCAGTTGCGGCCGAAGGATATACCTTCTACAAATGGAGCGATGGCGTAACGGATGCCACGCGCTATGACGTTATGAAGAAAGATATCTCCGTTACGGCAATGTTCAATGACGCTCGCGTAGAGCTTACGTTGGATCGTGGAGACACGACCATCAAGAAGGGTGAGAGCCTGTCCGTTACGGCTACGGTCAAGCTGGGCGGCAAGAGTTATGACAACAGCAATGTCCAGTGGTCTGTCAATGACGAATTGCAGCAGAACGGCGGCACTTTCACCTTCACACCGAGTGATGCTGGCAGCTATGTGGTACGTGCGGGCATTGAAATCAACGGGACATTCTCCACAGCGCAGATTACTGTGACGGTGCAGTCGGATCCAACGGCAATCAGCATCAGCGGAACCAGCACCATTACGGCGGGCGGCAGTACAACGTTGAACGCCAATGTACAGAACAAGCAGGGAGATGTGTCCTGGAGCTGTGACGAAACTTCCTGGAAAGCAACTGGTGACCAGGTGACGTTTACTGCTAATCAGGAAGGAACCTATCATATCCGTGCTGCCAATAATGGCGCAGAAGCAGTTTTTGAGCTTCGCGTTTCGGCTGCTCCTACGCCGACACCTACGCCGGCACCTAGTCCTTCATCGGAGTCGACGGCACAATGAGAGAATAAACGGGAAATACCCGTTCTGCTGGTCTTCCGAAAAACTTATATCGGAGCAAGAGGAAAAAGTAACATGGCAATTTATACGTGCGTCCTGTTGGACGTAGATAACACACTCTTAGATTTTGATGCCGCAGAGCGTCAGGCTTTGACAGATATGTTGGCAGAATATGAGTTGCCGCATGATGGGCAGGCGTATGATGTTTACCACAAAGTAAACCGGGAACTGTGGGACGCCCTTGCCAAGGGAAAACTCAATAAAGCAAAATTGTTTCAGACGCGGTTTCAGCGCTTTATGCAGGCAATGGAATTACCGGATAACGGAAAATGCCACGCGATGAATGATCGCTACGAAGAACTGTTGGCAACACATGCAGATTTGATTCCTGGCGCGTTGAATGCACTGGAAGAACTGGGCGAAGTGGCGACGCTGGCGACTGTTTCCAACGGGGCACTGGCTGTGCAGCAAGCACGCATCCGCGATTCCGGTGTGGAGCGGTATATGGACGGGATTTATATCTCCGAGAAAGTCGGGGCGGCAAAGCCGTCTGCCAAGTTGTTTGAGCATGTGTTGAAAGACCTTGGTATCAGTAATCGAAGCCGCGTGCTGATGGTGGGGGATGACCTGCTGGCGGATATCAAAGGCGGTCAGAATGCGGGATTGGATACCTGCTGGGTTAACTTCAAGAATGAGGAAAATACGACGGACATCCATCCGAAGTACGAGGTCCACTCTTATGAGGAACTTTACAAAATTGTGATGGAGCCAGAGGAACTGGAAAACATCGGTGTACGTAACCGCCGTCACAGCAACGAAGCCTGAGCGGCCGGATTGAGCGGCTCCAGGTAATGTGCCGCTGCTTTGTAATGAAGGCAGCGGCATCTTTTAAGAAAAGGGGAACGGGAAAGAACGGTATGCTGCTGGAACTGCAAGATTTGGGAAAAAGTTTTGGCGAACGTGAAGTGCTGGAGCATGTCACCGCGAGTGTAGAGCGCGGTGACAGAATCGGGATCATCGGTGCCAATGGTACAGGAAAGACAACGTTATTGCGAATTCTGTATGGCGAAAGTCTGCCGGACACAGGAACCGCGGCATTCGGCAATGGTGTCACCTGCGGATATCTGGAACAGAATGCGCATCTGGATCCGTCGCTTGATGTCTATGGAACGATGCGGTTGGCCTTTACGCCGGCGCTGGAAGCCATGCAGAAATTGGACACATTGCAGAAAGAATTGGCGCAGGAGCCGGAAAACACCCTCATCCAGGAAGAAATCAATCACTGTAATGCAGTGATTGACGCGATGGATGCATACCAGATGGACATCCAGATCAAGAAGGTGCTCAATGGAATGGGATTTCCTGCCGATACATGGCAGAAACCGGCTGGTGTACTCTCCGGAGGGGAGCAGACCCGCCTGCGTCTGGCAAGACTCTTACTGGAACGACCGGATCTTCTGATTCTGGATGAACCGACCAACCATTTGGATATTGAGACGATGGATTGGCTGGAAGAATATCTCAAAAGCTACCGTGGTGCGGTTCTGGTGGTTAGCCATGACCGGTATTTTCTGGATGCTGTCTGTACGCGCATCTGGGAATTGCGGGGGAAAACAATCCAGACCTACCGGGGCAACTATTCCGCCTATTTGCCGCAACGTCAGGCGGCGGATGAGCGACAGCAAAAGATGCATGACGCGGCAGTGGAAAAGGCGGCTAAGCTGCAGGAGTATATTGACCGAAATCTGGTGCGTGCATCTACGACCAAGATGGCGCAGAGCCGTCGTAAGCAGTTAGAAAAACTGGATATTGTAGAGGCTCCCACTGCAGAAGCATGGGAACTGAATTTTCGGTTTGAATATGACATTGAACCCTATGATGAATTGGTTATCATGAAGAATCTGACCGTTCGGATGGGGGAACGCACACTGATTGACGGGCTGGACTATACGGTGCATCGAGGGGATAAGTTGATCATTGCCGGACCGAACGGAACTGGCAAATCCACTTTGCTGCAGGTTCTGGATGGAAAACGCCGTCCTTCCGGAGGAATGGTTCGTTTGGGAAGCGGTGCCAAGCCGGGAATCTTCACGCAGCAGCAGGCGCGCCGCGCCGGCAGGGTGATTGATGCGATATGGAATCAATATCCCCGTTTTACTGAGTTGGAAGTTCGCAGCCATCTGGCACGGTTCGGTTATCGCGGCGAAGAAGTCTTTAAAGATTGTGCGCAGCTATCGGGTGGGGAACTGGCCCGTCTGCGCTTTGCGGAGCTGGCGCTGGAACGGCCCAACCTTATGTTCTTGGATGAACCGACCAACCATCTGGACATTTATATGCGGGAAAGCCTGACGCAGGCACTGTCGGCTTATACAGGAACTTTATTGCTCGTGACCCATGACCGGTATTTGATGCAGACGCTGGGGTGTCCGATCCTGTATCTGGAAAACGGAAAGGAGACTTTTTACCGCGACTTTGCGGCGTTCAAAAGTCGGGACACGGCCTCTTTTGCACAAAAAGAAAAGTCGGAGGAGCCGATCAAGAGGCAGGCTTACGGCAAAGAGCAGCGCAAGCGCCGTGCAGAAGTTCGTGCTCGCTTAAAGGCTGTGGAGACAGAAATCGAAGAACTGGGTGCCCATATTGTGGAACTGGAGAATGAGATCAATGATCCACAGGTGCTACGGGATCACCTGCTGCTGCGGGATAAATGCGATGAACTGGATGATACGCGTTTCCATCAGCAGGAGCTCTACGAGGAATGGGAAAAGCTGGCGGAAGAACAGGAAAAGTTTGAGGCAGACGCAGAGTAAGGCGGTTACCGTTCTGTAACTTGTATTCTGACGAAAACGCGCTATACTAATTTCTGTATATAGAAAAAGTAAAATGGTATGTGTGAAAAAATCCATGTACCGTGCAGAAACGAAGCGGGGAGACCACTTTGCAGACAACCATTATTATTGCCACGCATAAGCCGTATTGGGTACCGGATGATCCAATGTATCTTCCGGTACAAATGGGGCATGCGATTCATCCGGCGATTGGCTATATCGGGGATGATACCGGTGAGAATATTTCGGAACGGAACGCAAATTTTTGTGAGCTGACAGGACTGTACTGGGCGGCACACAACATTGATTCCGATTACATCGGCATTGTGCATTACCGCCGTTACTTTGGCAGCCGAAAAAAGAGCATCTTTGCTCCCAAAAAAGAACGTGTCATTGGCCATGAGGAACTGGGAACCATTCTGGCTACAACCAATGTGGTGTTGCCCAAAGAACGGCACTACTTTATTGAAACCAACTATACCCAGTATATCCATGCGCACCATAAACAGGATCTGACCGTTACACGGTCAATCATTGAAAGAAAGTGCCCGGAATACCTGCCTGCATACGATCTGTATATGTCCAAAACGCACGGACATCATTTTAATATGTTCGTGATGAAGCGGGAACTTCTGTGCCACTATTGTACATGGCTGTTTGATATTCTGTTTGAGCTGGAGCGGGAGCTGGATATGACCGGATATTCCGACAATGACAGGCGGGTGTTCGGATTCGTGAGTGAACGCTTGTTGGATGCCTGGCTTATGACCAACAACATCAGCTATGAAGAACTGGATCTTGTATATATGGAACATCAGAATTGGCTGCATAAGGGCGGCGCGTTTTTGAAGCGCAAGTTCTTCCCGAACAATCATGAGTAAGCCGTTACGTGTGGCCGCAGTGGTGGTCACCTATAACCGTCTGGCGCTTTTGCGGCAATGCCTCCAGGCGCTGACAAACCAGACGGTGACTTTGGCAGCCATCTGGGTCATTGACAACGCCAGTACCGATGGAACCGGAGAAGCGGTTCGGGCAATGCCACTTTCCCATCTGGTATATCGGAATACAGGGCGAAATTTGGGCGGTGCCGGCGGGTTCGCCTATGGGACCCGGGAGGCCGCGGCTGCAGGGTATGATGCTTTGTGGCTGATGGACGACGACACGATTCCGGAGAATGGTGCCTTGGAAATGCTGCTGCGGGCAGACGAAAACCTGCAGGGAAATTACGGATGGCTTTCCAGTCGGGCGCTGGCACCGGATGGCAGCGATCAACCGATGAATCGTCAGCGCGTCACCCCCTATCGAGATATTGGGTCGTATGAGGGGGCCGAGATCCCTGCTGTGATGGCAAGTTTTGTTTCTCTTTTTCTTCCGACTGCATCCGTGCGGAAATACGGCCTTCCTATTGCGGAGTTTTTTATCTGGTCGGATGACTGGGAGTATACCCGCCGTATTTCCCGGAAAATGTCCTGCTATGTTGCTCCGGCAAGCCGTGTCATCCATGCAATGCAGAACCCTGGAACGGTGAATATTGCCACCGATGTGCCGGCACGCTGGGAACGGTATCATTATTTTTACCGTAACGATGTGGTCCTCTATCGCCGGGAAGGACTTAGGGGGTGGCTGTGGCTGCTGGCAAAGGACATGTGGCATACGCTGCAGGTTCTGAGGGACTCGCGTGGCCACCGTTGGATGAGAATTCGTACAATCTGGAAAGGGTTTGCGGCGGGAGTACGGTTCGCTCCAGAGATCAAGTATTTGCGATGAAAAACATTACCGAAACCATAGTGCGTCTGGCGGCTTCGTATGAGGCTGTGGCTTTTGACGTCTTTGATACTCTTCTGAAGCGGGATGTGGGAAGCCCTACCGATCTTTTTTGGCTCCGTGGGGCGGAGTTCGCCAAAATGCGCACAGAGGCAGAAGCGAAAGCGCGCTCATCCGAAAAGCGCGAAGTGACACTTGCTGACATTTATGCCCAACCGGAGCTTTCTGACTGGGAGCCCGCACAGGAGTGTGCAGAGGAACTGGCGGCATCGGTTGCCAATCGCCCGGTGCTGGAAGCTGTCCGCGCGTTACATGCACAAAGAAAACGAGTGTATTTTATCTCGGACATGTATCTGCCGCAAGAACAGATTCATGCCATGCTTCTGCGTTGCGGATACGATATGTTGGATGGCGGTTTTGTGTCCAGTTCTTATGGGGTACAGAAGCGGAGTGGGGCCCTGTTTCACCGATTTCTCCGGGAGACAGGCCTCAAGGCCGGCCAGGTCCTTTTTGTGGGGGACAGCTGGCGAGCAGATGTGCTGGGGGCCGCCTTGGCGGGGATCCGTGCATGGCATCTGCCTGCACCGCAGCCTGTACAGGGGACGGTGGAAGCACAGGATTGTTTATCCGGAGCCCTCCGCGCGTTTGTGGAAAATCGTCTGTCGGGGGTTCCCTATGATGGGATAGCGCTTGGATTTTCGGTGCTGGGGCCGTTGCAGATTGCGTATTGCCGTTGGATTCATGCTCAGCGTCAGATACATAAAGCCGGGCGTATCTATTTCCTTGCACGGGATATGTATTTGACCCGTGCCGTCTATTCGCTTTTGTATCCGAAGGAAGAAACTTTTTATCTGGAAGTTTCCCGGCGAAGCCTTTGCCCTGCCCTTTTGACGCAACAAAAATACGATTTGGTGGCAGCGGCATTGCCTCGTCAGATGCTCAGCGTCAGACAGATTGCAGCGTATTGCGATGCAACCTGTCCGTCCGATTGTGCGGAGATACAGCTGAATCTGAAAGAACAGGGACAGGGCCGGATACAGGAACAGCTGCAGACAATATTGAAAACTTTGCAGCCATCCGATGGCAGCCGACAGATGTCAACCTATCTGGAAAGCATTGGCCTGCGGGATGGGGACATACTGGTTGATATTGGCAGCGGTGGCACCACGCAGATGCTTTTGGAATCGCTGTGTGGGATCCGTCTGTATGGATTGCAGCTTTCGGGGGATGAAAGGCTGTGTACCCGTTTCCCCGAAGAAAGGGCAAAGGTCTTTCTCAACCTGCCTTCCACGGCATTCCGCTTATATTGGGCAGGACAGCCGATTCTGGAACGGATGATTTCTCAGGATGTGGGGCCGGCAATCGGGTACTTCCGGGAAAACGGGCAGATTACGGTTCACAGAGGAACACAGAAAAAGGAACCCGTCATTTCGCAGCTGCAGCAGGGAGCACTTGCCTTTGCCAGGGAATGGGAAACGAGTGTCCTGCAGGAATTGGATATTTCCGCGGCGCTTGCCATTGAGCCATTTTTAAAGCTAGTGGGAAGCCCGGAGAAAGATCAGTTGCTTCTGCTCGGAGATCTTTCCGTGGAAGACGGAGGAATCTATCCGCTGGCAGCCCCCAAAAAGATTTTGCATTATCTGCTGCATCCCCGAGAACTGAAAAAGGATCTGCAGCTGGCACGGTGGAAAATTGGCTTTTTGGCGCGATTGTTACCGCTGCGGTTGCCATATGACCGTCTGTATCTGGCCATGAAAAAATAAACGGAAAGGAACGATCGCCGCGTGGCAATTCGGATCAGCATTATTATTCCGATCTATAACGCCGCATCCACTTTGCAGGCGGCTGTCGATTCGCTGCTCAAACAGAAGATCGACGAAATGGAACTTCTTCTTGTCGACGATGGATCCACCGACGATACACCGGCGGTTTGCCATCAACTGGCATTGCAGGATAATCGTATACAGGTTATTACGCAGAAAAATGCCGGCATCTGTGCGGCCCGAAACCGCGGTCTGAGTGTGGCGAGGGGAGAATACATCGCTTTTTGCGATGATGACGACGAGTTCCTTCCGGGAGCCTTGCAGCTTTTGTATGAAACGGCGGAACGGGAGCGGGCAGATGTGGTCCGAGGAGATTATCGTCTGTTCCGGGAACTGCGGTCCGGTGGTTTCGTGGAGCAAAGGCATGAGCCGGGGAGATATTGCTGTATTTGGAAGGAAGGATATCTGGCGTTTCTGCAAAACAGTGGACCGCAGTTCGTCTGGAATGCGCTGTACAGAAAATCTGCTTTGCAAAATCTTCGGTTTGACGAGCGCTGTCGGTATGGCCTGGAGGACTTTGTCTTTAATATGACTTTGTACGCGCGGACAGATCGAGCGGTATATCTTCCGGATGCGGTATATTGTCATTACGAACGTGCCCAGAGTACGTCGGTATGTGCATCTTCCCGTGCGCTGCGGGCCCGAATCGAGGCACTGGAGCCGTGGATGGCAGCGGAGTACGGAGCGGTCCAGAGCCGCTGCTCTGAGAAAGAAGGCCGTAAACTCTGGCCGCTGCGCAAGGCCGAGGCGGTTACGTTTTTGATGCACCAGTTGCGGGACGCCAAGGCGCCGCCGATGCTGCGTCGCCATGCTTGGCGTACACTGCGTGCGGTCTTTTCCGCATATCCTGCCCGGGCACTTGACTTTTGGCAGGGGACAGGGCAAAATAAGAAGAAAACGGCAGCGCTGCTGCTGTATCAGCTGCGTATGCAGCGTTTGTATGATCTGCTCACAGGGGAACAACGCAGAAAATAAGCGAGGAATTACCATGAAAACGATTTTGGTGACAGGCGCGGCCGGCTATATTGGCCGTCACGTAGTGAAAAACGCGTTGGATCGGGGATATCGGGTCATCGCATCGGATTTTGCGTTCAAGGGACTGGATGACCGGGCAGAATTCTGCGATGTGCCGATTTTCAGCGGGGACAGGGATATTTATCGCCAGTTGGGAAACCCGGATGTATGCATCCACCTTGCTTGGCGGGATGGATTTCGTCACAATTCTCCGGCGCATATGCGCGATCTGTCTTCCCATGTGGTCTTTTTGAACCACCTGGTGGAAGGCGGCCTGCAGGCTTTGAGCGTAATGGGAACGATGCATGAGGTGGGATACTGGGAAGGCCCCATCAATGAAAGTACCCCTTGCAAGCCCCAGAGCCAGTACGGTATTGCCAAGAATGCACTTCGGCAGAGCCTGATGCTCTCGATGGCGGACAGCCCGTGTAAACTGCATTGGCTGCGCGCGTATTATATCACCGGGGATGAGGCACACGGCAGTTCGATTTTTGCCAAGCTGGCCCAGGCGGAAGAGGAAGGTAAAAAGACTTTTCCGTTCACCAGCGGTAAGAACCTGTATGATTTTATCGATGTGGAAGACCTTGCCAACATGATCGTGGCCGCCAGTGTCCAGACGGAAATCAACGGCATTATCAATGTATGTACCGGAAAGCCGCAATCTTTGGCAGACCGCGTGGAAGGCTTCCTGAAAGAAAAGCATTATAAAATCAAGCTGGATTACGGCGCCTTCCCGGACCGTCCTTATGACAGCCCGGGAACCTGGGGTGATGCCACAAAGATCAATCAAATTCTCGAAAAGGAACGGACATGAAAAGACTGGGCATTTTTTTCTTCTACGAGAAGAATGGCGATGTAGATGATTTCATCACCTATTACCTGGCAGATCTTGCCAAAAACCTGAGTGAACTGATTGTGGTGTGCAATGGTAAGCTCAGCGAGCAGGGACGTCGGGCGTTCTCACAATTTACCGACCAGATTCTTGTGCGGGAAAATAAAGGCCTCGACGTTTGGGCTTATAAGACTGCACTGGATCATTATGGGTGGGAGCGGCTTTCGGAATTTGACGAAATTGTGATGACAAACTCTACCCTGATGGGGCCGGTACGACCGCTTCAGGAGATGTTTGATGCAATGGCCGAAAAGGAAGACCTGGATTTCTGGGGCCTGACGATGCATCATGGTGCCAAGACCAATCCGTTCAAAGGCAAACATCTCTATCGATATTTGCCGGCACATATTCAGTCGCATTTTATTGTTTACCGAAAACGGTTTGTGCAAAGCGCGGAACTGCAGGCGTATTGGAACGAGATGCCGATGATTGAAAGCTATACCGATTCGGTACAGCGTTATGAAGCAGTTTTTACCAAGCAGTTTGCAGATCGCGGGTTTAAATGGGACGTCTATGTTAAGACGGAAGATCTGAAAGATTTTACCGACTATCCGTTGCTGGTATGCCCGACCCGACTTTTGCGGGATAAAAAATGTCCGCTTTTCAAGCGCCGCAGTTTCATGCATGCATTGGAGGCATATCTCAATGATACAGCAGGGGAACCGGTGCGGGAACTGTATGAGTATCTGCGGGATGAAACGGATTATCCAATGGATCTGATCTGGAAAAACATGAT
Source organism: Subdoligranulum variabile (assembly GCF_025152575.1). Lineage (NCBI taxonomy): Bacteria > Bacillati > Bacillota > Clostridia > Eubacteriales > Oscillospiraceae > Subdoligranulum > Subdoligranulum variabile. The sequence continues at coordinate 3,066,818 of NZ_CP102293.1, forward strand.
CCGTACCATGCACCCACATGAATTTACCAGGAACCTGGGATTGACGAGGGTTATCCAGCCTGTCGTACAAAATGCAAAACAGGCGGAAGAACTCTGTGCACAGCGGCGAATTGCCTTGGCGATGCATCTGTATTTTATGGATATGCTGGAGCAGAGTGTTGCATTTGCTGCTAAATTCCCGCCGCAGACGGATGTTTTTGTTTCTACCAACAGCGAAGAAAAGAAAGAACAGATTGAACAGGCGTTTTCAGGTCAAAAGCTGCACAGTGTAACGGTTATGGTTGTGGAAAACCGCGGCAGAGACGTAGGCGCATTTTTGTGCGATCTGGCACCGCATCTGCGGAACTATGACTATGCCTGTTTCATGCATGACAAAAAGGCGATCCAGACCAAGCCCGGCAGCGTTGGGGCCAGCTTTGGGTATGTGTGCAATGAGAATGTGTGCAAGAATGCGGCGCATGTACTCAATGTCCTGTGTGAGTTTGAAAACGATCCTTATCTAGGAATTCTCTGTCCCCCGTATCCGACGCACGGTCTTTACTTTATGAACATGTGTTCGGGCGGATGGGGCCCAAACTTTGAAAACACCAAAAAACTCCTGAAAGAGTTGGGACTGGATGTGCCGATCTCGGGGGAAGAGTCGCCCATCGCACCGTTTGGCAGTGTCTTCTGGTTCCGCCCCAAAGCATTGGAGCCGCTTTTTGCACACGGCTGGCAGCACACGGATTTCCCACAGGAGCCGTTGCCGCAGGATGGAACGATTAGCCATGCGATCGAGAGAGTCTATCCATTTGTAGCACAGGCTGCCGGGTATTATCCGGCGGTGGTGATGAGCAGTTCCTTTGCGGTTTTGCGCAACGATACGATGCAGGCATATGCCAACGGCATGATCCGGCCATTGGCAAGGGTATTCGATTGTACGACCTTCTGGGCAGCTGCGACGGCTGCAACAGCTTTCGCGGCCAAGCGGCATCTGTTCGGTGTCTACGGCCCGTATGCCAATACGCGGCGGCGTCATGCCCGCAACTGGTTGCGGGATAATTTGCCGGCACCGGCTTATAAAGGACTGATGGCGACCAAGCGGGCTGTTTTCGGTCCGCGCCACGGCCCTTATGAGGATTGATTCCATGAAGCGACTGGTGATCTATTTTCACTATGACGCGCAGGGCTCGTTGGACGGGCCCTGCCGTTTTGCAATTGCGGCACTTCGCAGAAATGCGGATCTGGTGCTGGTTACCAATGGCATCTTGACAGAGGAAAGCCGGGCCTGGGTACGGCAGAAAAATCTTCGCTTGATGGAGCGGGAAAACAATGGGTTTGATGTGGGTGCCTATCGGGAGGCACTTTTGTCTCTGGGGCAAGACGTCGTGTGCTGCTATGAAGAACTTGTCCTCATGAACTATACCTTGGCAGGGCCGGTCTGTTCTCTTGCGGCTATGTGGGAACACATGGAACGGCGACAAGATTTGGATTTTTGGGGGCTGACACGTCACTATGCCATGCACAGCCGCCGATTTGGTGGAACTGTACCGGAGCATCTGCAGTCTCATTTCCTGGCTGTACGAAAACGGATGTTCGGCTCTCCGGATTTCTGGGAGTACTGGCAGACGATGAAACTGCCGCGCAGCTATGAAGAATCCGTCATTCGGCATGAAACCCGTTTTACGGGCTATTTTGCAGAGCGCGGCTACCGCTGGGACAGCTATGTTCAGACGGACGATTTGAAACCGGTTTTCATCAATCCGATTATGGCCTGCCCCAAGGAACTGCTGGAAGAGCGGTGCTGCCCGTTTTTCAAGCGTCGCAGTTTTTTTACGCCATATCTGGATGAATTGCGGCGGACGGATGGCAATGCTGCCGCAGAATTGTATGCATATTTACAAAGCAAAACATCCTATCCCGTGGAGGCACTGGTTCGCTCCTTGTTGCGGACGCAGCCGCTTTCTGCGCTTTGCCAAAATCTGCACTGGCATTATGTGGTAGCAGAGAAGGACAATACACAGGAAACCGATTTGCAAAAGCAGGGGCTTCGGCTGGTACGGTTTGTTCCGTTTGAAAGTGAACCGGTCACCGACTGGTATCTGCGAAAAAGTGCGCAATGTGCGGAAGGACGGCTTGCAGAGGCCGCATCACTGTTTGCGGAAAAACCTTTGTTGGGAGTGCTGAGCCCCGCCTTGCCGCTGTGGCCCAAGGCACTGCAAACGGTGAAAAGCCGTTGGCATGCAGATCGGTCTCTGCTGGACAAAAAGTTGAGCGTTCCCTTGGGCAATGATCCTCCGCCGGCGCCTCACGCCGGATGGGCGCTGGTCAGATCGGATGCATTCCCGCAGGGCGTACCGATTGTGGAACAGGAAATAGATTGCTGGCTTCTGCCGCTGATAGCGCAACAGAACGGGTACTACAGTGCGACTTTCGAAAGTGTTGGTCAGGCAGCGGCCCGGGCGGAGTATGGCGATGTTTATATTCAGGCATCGGCGGAACCCGCTGCGGTAGCTAAACAGTTGGGACGCCTTGTAAAGCACAAACTGAAGAAGGGCTGAAAAAGGGGAGTCATACCATTAAAAAGCAACGAGTATTTTATCTGGATTTTATCCGTGCGGTGGCGTTGGTGTCTATTCTTATCATTCATTTCAATGCTACGGTAACAGGTTATTTTACATTGCCACACAAGCTGTTTGCCAGTGTGCTGCCTTTCGGCATTTATCTGGGGGATTTTGGCTCCTCGCTTTTCTTTATTGTCTCCGGCGCGGCACTGGCGCTCACAGTACCGGATAACCAGAGCCCTGCTACCTTCTACAAGAAACGGGCCAAAGCAATTTATCCGTTGTTCTGGTTGGCGTGGGCGATTTGCTTTTCCTTGCGCTTTTTGGAAAAACCAGGATATTACGCGGCCGCCAAGTCGCCAACATTACTACTGACGGTTCTGGGGCTGGATAACTTTGCCGTAGCAGCCGGCTGGGTCGGAGTGGATTTCGCTTGTGTGGGCGAATGGTTTCTGGGCAGCATCCTCTTTTTATATCTGCTGTTTCCGCTTTTGTTTCGCGGGCTTCGACGCAAGCCTTGGCTGACGTGGATGGCAAGTATTGCCATCTGCCTGATGATTCATCTGGCCGGGTGGGACGCGCACCTTGTGGCGATTCATGTTTTGGAGTTCCTGTTTGGCATGCAGTATCTTCAGATGACCTTCAAAGGCAAAGTGGGCGTGTCGCTTCTTTGCGCGGTGGGAACGATCTTCCTGGCTGGATTTGACAGCAAGATAACCTGTGCACTGTTCAGCGTGATGATTTTTGCTGTGTTAGCGGGTGTTTCGCGTTTCCTGGAATATCCCTGGATGCGGATTCTTTGCGCCAGGTTGGCAAAAATCTCTTATGCCGTCTTTCTGGTTCATCACGTGCTGATCCAGCGTATGGCCGAACAATTTGATCTGGCAGCCTTAAGTCGCCGTGATACGGCCTTTCTGTTTTTGATTTATCTAATGGCAGTCTGGGCTGCGGCGGAGGCACTTCTTTGGCTGCAAAGATGTCTGCAAAAGGGTGTGACCGCGCTGCGCGCCGCTGCGTGATTGTAAGTACCTGCCGTTATACGGCAGGTACTTTTTTTGCCGGGGGTGCCCTATGACCTCTGTACAAAAAACGGACAGTACGTTATAATAAGACTAATATTGAATACCTCACGAAAGGGGCGTTTGGATGTGTCTGAATTCTCAGTATCCCTGGCAAAATTGGCGGAGGAAGCAAATCTGACGGTGGCATATACTCCCTGCGAACTGGACAAAGTCAAGGTGACAGCGACTGAGGTATATCGCCCCGGCATTCTGTTGGCAGGGTATTATGAAAACTTCGATAATACCCGAGTCCAGATCATTGGACTGACCGAAATGTCGTATCTGGAGGAATTGTCTACCTCTCTGCGGAACATGCGCTTGGAAAAGCTTTTTTCTTTTCAGCCTCCGGCCGTAATCCTGACACGGAATATGCAACCGCTTTCCGAGATGATGCAGTACGCCAAGCAGTATGGGGTACCGCTTTTGATGTCTACCGAGATGACATCGGCCCTGATGGGCGTGCTGATTACCACGCTGAACACTGAACTGGCGCCACGCATTACTCGGCATGGTGTTCTTGTGGAAGTGTATGGCGAGGGAATTCTGATCCTCGGGGATTCCGGCGTGGGCAAAAGTGAAACGGCCATTGAGCTGGTCAAGCGAGGGCATCGTCTGATTGCGGATGATGCCGTGGAATTGCGGCGCGTTTCATATCGCAGTATTCTGGGAACGGCTCCGGCCAATATCCGGCACTTTATTGAATTGCGAGGCATCGGAATTATCAATGTTGCACATGTGTTCGGCATTGGGTCGGTGCGCAGCAGTGTGGAAGTGGAAATGGTCGTTCAGCTGGAACCCTGGGATCGGACTAAAAACTACGACCGGACCGGTTTGGATACCGAATATTACGACATTCTGGGAGTAAAAGTGCCCAGCATGCTGATCCCTGTGATGCCGGGGCGGAATCTGGCGGTCATCCTTGAAACGGCTGCCATCAACAACCGTACAAAGGAAATGGGATATAATGCGGCCAAAGAGCTATTGGCACAGTTGGGCTTGCAGGATGATATTTCGTTGTAATCCCAAGCAATAACAAGAAAAGAGAGATACCACATTCATGCAGATGATCGCAGACCTGCACACACATACGCTGTGTGCCACACATGCATTTCAGACTTTCAACGAGATGGCGGCGGCAGCAAAACAAGCCGGATACTGTGCCATGGCAATTACGGATCATGCACCGGCCATGCCGGACGCGCCTCATATCTGGCACTTTTCCAATGGTGGCGCTCTGCCCCGGGAAATGAACGGAATTGTTATGTTGTATGGCGCCGAGGCCAACGTCATGGACACCAAAGGGGGGCTGGATCTTCCACAGGGGCTTCTTTCTGTGCAGGATTGGGTGGTGGCATCTATCCATAGCCCCTGCATGCCGGGGCTGTTGACCCGAAAAGAGGCCAATCGCATCTGGATGAGCGTCGCAGAAAATCCTTATGTGGACTGTATCGGGCACTCCGAACAGGAAAATTATCGCTATGATTATGATCTGGTAACCAAAGCGTTTGCCAAAAACCACAAGGTCGTAGAACTGAACGGAGGATCTTTCACGGTGCGAAAAGACGGCATCCCCAATATGCGGGCGCTTTTGATTGCCTGTATGGAAAATGGGTGCCATATTGCTGTGGACAGTGACGCCCACAGTGCCTGGCGGTTGCAGCATGCCATGCCGCCGCTGTACAGTATGCTGGAGGAACTGTCATTCCCGCAGGAACTGATTGTCAATGCAACGCGTGAAAATCTGGTACAGGAACTCAAACTGCATGGCCGTCGCTGTGCAGAAGAAATAGGAGGCATTCTACTATGAGCAAGTATACCATCGGCATTGACCTGGGCGGTACTACCATGACGGCCGGTCTGGTGAATGAAAATTATGAAATTGTAGGCAAGATTACTCGGGCAACAAGATTGCCGCGTCCGGCGGATGATCTTGAAAAAGCTTTGGCAGATCTTTGCCGTACCGTTGCCAAGGAGAATAACATTGATTTTTCGGACGTACAATATGTGGGAATCGGTACCCCCGGCAGTGTGAATTTTACCACCGGCTTTGTGGGATACAATACCAATTTCGGATACTATGACTGGAACCTTGGCCCCGATATGGAAAAATTGCTCGGGTGCAAGGTATATGTAGAGAATGATGCCAATGCAGCTGCATTTGGTGAGTACATTGCGGGTGGCGCCAAAGGGTATAAAGATGCGGTTGTCATCACGCTGGGAACCGGCATAGGCAGCGGAATCATCCTGGGCGGCAAAATCGTCCGGGGCTTCAATTTCGCTGCCGGCGAGATGGGACATACGGTCATCGTAAAGGGGGGGCGCAAGTGCAACTGTGGCCGCTGCGGTTGCTGGGAACGCTATGCTTCGGCCCGTGCACTGACTGAAGACACCAAAACCGCCATGCAGGAACACAGTGATACGCTGATGTGGAAACTGGTGCCGGATATCGACCATGTCAATGCCAAGACTTCTTTTGATGCCATGGCGCAAGGCGATGCGCTGGCCAAGCAGGTGGTGGACAATTGGATGGAATACGTTGCCTGCGGTCTGGCCAATGTTGTGAACACCTTTGAACCGGAAGTGATTTGCGTAGGGGGCGGTGTTTCCAACCAGGGCGAAACGCTGCTGGGACCTGTACGTGCTTATGTGGAGAAAGAAACGCACGACATTACCGGGGGCCGTGTGCCTGAGATCCGAGCCTGCGAACTGCGCAATGATGCCGGAGTGATCGGTGCGGCTGCGTTGGAGGTTTCCATCTGAATATCATCGAGAAAAAAGGGGCACGGGGGGAGTCATGATGCAGGAGCAAATACAAACAAAGCTGCGCTGCGCCTTGCAGGGGGCGAATCTCCCTTTTACAGAACAAGAGCCGCTGGCGGCGCATACCACATTCAAAATTGGCGGACCTGCAGCATTCTGGTGCGCGCCGCAGGATGAGGAACAGCTGCAGCATACGCTGGCGCTTTGTCGGAGCACAGGGGTTCGTGTTTACTTGCTGGGAAATGGATCCAACACTCTTTTTTCTGATGAAGGGTTTGACGGTGCGGTGGTGGACCTTCGCGGTTTGACCCCTGCAGTAACCGAGAATCCGAAGAAGGAGACTGTGCTGCTTACCGCTGGTGCCGGTATGACGTTGGGGCGACTTTGTGCCGAGGCACAGCAACGTGGGCTGTCTGGCTTAGAATTTGCCTGCGGCATTCCCGGTACAGTGGGGGGCGCCGTTTATATGAACGCTGGAGCATACGGCGGTGAACTGAAAGATGTGATCGAACAGGTTACTTTTCTAGATGACAATCTGATACAACGGACCCTGCCGGCCAGTGAACTCCAGATGGGATATCGTACAAGCGTTTTTGAAAAAAATCCATCCTGGTGTATACTTTCTGCTGCTGTGCGTTTGCAAAAAGGAAACGCAGCGGAGATTCTCGCACGGATGCAGGAATATCTGGAGCGCCGCAAAGCAAAACAGCCGCTGGAATGGCCGAGTGCAGGCAGCACCTTCAAACGTCCGCAAGGGGCTTTTGCAGGTCGCCTGATTGAAGACTGCGGCCTGCGTGGCTTTACGGTGGGTGGGGCGCAGATTAGCGAGAAACACGGTGGCTTCGTGATCAACAAGGGGGGCGCAACCTGTGCAGATGTGGTTGCCTTGACGGACGAGGTCAAACGGATTGTTCAGGAAAAAACGGGCTTTGTGTTGGAACGTGAAATCAGAGTGGTAAAATAAGGGAGAGCAAAAGATGAATTTTCTGATCGTTACAGGGCTTTCCGGTGCAGGCAAGTCGATGGCTGTCAATGCTTTGGAGGACATTGGCTTCTTTTGCATTGACAATATTCCCATTGCGTTGTTGCCTCGTATTGTGGATTTTGCTTTGCAGGGCGAAAACCAGCTCAGCCGCGTAGCGGTCGTCATGGATGTGCGCGGCGTACGCAACAGCGAACAGCTGGAGCAAGCGCTGGCCGATCTGGATGCCAAGAAAATCGACTATGAAATCCTCTTTCTGGATGCCAACTCCCAGACGATCCAGCGCCGCTACAAAGAGACCCGGCGCCAGCATCCAATCTCTGTTACGGATCATGTATCCATTGAGGAAGCAATCGAACGAGAGCGTCGTCTTTTACAGCCGCTGCGCAGCCGTGCCAAATATGTCATCGATACTTCACTGCTGAGCGCAGCGCAGAACAAGGAACGCGTCTGCAGCTTGTTCTTGGACAAGGGCAAGTGTCCGATGGCACTCACGGTGGTATCTTTCGGTTTCAAATATGGTCTGCCGCAGGAAGCAGATCTCGTGCTGGACGTACGCTGCCTTCCCAATCCTTTTTATGTGCCGGAACTTAAAAATCTGACGGGTATGGATCAGGCGGTTGTGGACTACGTCATGGCGGCCCCGGAGTCTCAGGAACTGCTGCGGCGTTATGAGAGTATGCTGGAATACGCCCTTCCTCTCTACGTAAAAGAGGGAAAAAGTCAGTTGATGATTGCGGTCGGCTGTACCGGAGGCAAGCATCGTTCCATTACATTTGCCCGCAAAATCGGTGAGTTTTGTGAAAAACTGGGATATGAACCCAGCGTACAGCATCGCGATGCAAAGCGCACCCTGTAAATTTTGCGGGGTTTCCAGGGAGGAGCAACCTGTTTGAGCTTTTCACAAGAGGTAAAAAACGAAATCCTGCGCCATAGGATTACAAAACCGTGTTGTAACGTGGCCGCCGCCTATGCGGTGGCCTGTTTTGGTAAGTATTTTGATGACCGTGGCGTTGTGCTGCAGACGGAGAACGAAGGGGTGGCCCAGTTTGCGCAAAAAGCGTATCGACGCTGCGGTATTCAGGGCAATGTCCTTCGCAAGGAACGGCCTACGGGTGCGGTTTTTGAGTTCAGCGTCAAAGACCCCAACGAGATAGAAAAAATGTTGGATCTGTTCTGCCACACCGGCAAAGAACCTACCTTACGGATTCGCCCGGAAAATTTTAAATGTCAGAAATGTATGCAGACGTTTATTGCGACTGCCTTTCTGTGCTGCGGAACGATGACGGATCCTGAAAAAAGCTATAATCTGGAATTTTTGTCAACCCGACATTATCTTTCCCAGCAGTTGGAAGCAATGCTTGCGGAACATGATTTCCATCCACACCGTGCACTGCGCAAGGGGGCCAATACCGTTTACGTCAAGGCGGCGGATCATATTGAGGATCTTCTCACTTTTATGGGCGCCGGTGGTGCCGCCATGCGCATTATGGATCAGCGCCTGTATAATGAAATGCGTAACAAGACCAACCGTTTGTCCAACTGTGAGACTGCGAACCTGGGTAAAAGCGTGCAGGCAGCAGTGCAGGTACAGATGGCTATTGAACGGCTACAGGAGGCCGGGGCACTGGCTACGCTGCCCGAAACACTTCGGCAGACGGCCAAGCTGCGGATGCAGTATCCGGACCTTCCGCTGGCCAAGCTGGCCCAGAAGATGGATCCGCCGGTTAGCAAGGCAGGACTTTCCCATCGCCTGAAGCGAATCCAGGAAGCTGCCCGCCGCCTTCAGGAAATTTCTTCATCGGAAAAGGAAACACCCCATGTCTGAAACCAACCAAAGACAATTTACACATCTGCATGTCCACACAGAGTATAGCCTTTTGGATGGCGCCTGTCGTATTGATCGGATGTTTGAACACCTGAAAGCCATGGGACAAACTGCCTGTGCCATTACGGATCATGGTGTCATGTACGGGTGCGTGGCTTTTTTTGATGCGGCCAAGGCGGCCGGCATCAAGCCGATCATTGGCTGCGAAGTCTATGTAGCAACTCGGACGCGCTTCGACAAAGTGAACCGCATCGACGGTAACAGTCACCTCATCCTGCTGTGCAAAAATGAAGTTGGATACAGGAACCTTATCAAGATGGTTTCAGCAGGATTTTTGGAAGGGTTCTATTCCAAGCCTCGCATTGACAAAGATCTGCTGGAGCAGCATCATGAAGGACTGATCTGCCTGTCCGCCTGCCTGGCAGGGGAGATCCCCAAGGCCATTTTGGCCGGTGACTACGAGCGCGCCAAACAAACGGCATTGTATTATCGGGATTTGTTTGGCGCGGAAAATTATTATATTGAACTTCAGGACCACGGCCTGGAAGAAGACCAGGTCGTGCTGCCGCAGCTGATTCGACTGGCCAGGGAGACCGGAATCCCGATGGTGGCCACGAACGATGCGCATTATATCACCAAAGAGGATTCCAAAATGCAGAGCATTTTGCTTTGCATTCAGACGGGAAAAACCATTGCTGACGCCGATCGGATGGAATTCCAGACGGATGAGTTCTATCTGAAAAGCGCAGATGAGATGTACGAGTTGTTCTCTATGGTCCCGGAAGCCTGCGAGAATACCAATAAGATTGCAGAGCAGTGCAACTTTGAATTCACGTTCGGAGAAACCAAATTGCCGTATTTCCGTGCACCGGATGGCATGGAAAATCAGGCGTATTTTGAAAAGTTGTGTTGGGAGGGGCTGGAACGGCGCTATCCCGGCAAGGTGACCGATGCGCTGCGGGAGCGTCTTGCCTATGAAATCAAGGTAGTAAAGAACATGGGGTACACCAACTACTACCTCATTGTGTATGATTTCATCAACTATGCCAAGAGCCGGGATATTCCGGTAGGGCCCGGCCGCGGTTCCGGTGCCGGCAGTCTGGCGGCATACTGTGTGGGAATCACCGATATCGATCCTATCCGTTACAATCTGATCTTTGAACGCTTCCTGAATCCGGAGCGCGTGTCCATGCCGGACTTTGACGTTGACTTCTGCTATGAACGACGCCAGGAAGTCATTGACTATGTCAATGAAAAATATGGCCGCGATCATGTGGCACAGATCGTCACCTTTGGTACGATGGCTGCCCGTGCAGCAGTGCGCGATGTCGGTCGCGTGATGGGAATGGCTTATCAGGATGTGGATAAGGTTGCCAAGCTGATTCCGATGGAACTCAAGATGACGCTGCAAAAGGCGCTGGATGTCAGTCCCGATCTAAAGGCCATGTATGAGGCAGACGCCCAGGTCCGCGAGCTGATCGATACGTCCTTGAAAGTGGAAGGCATGCCTCGCCATGCCTCTACCCACGCGGCTGGCGTAGTCATTACACGAGAGCCGGCAACCGAATATGTACCGCTCTCCACCAACGATGGCCTGCCGGTCACGCAGTTCAATATGGTGGAGATTGAGCGTCTGGGCCTTTTAAAGATGGACTTTTTGGGACTTCGCACGCTCACGGTCATTCATGATACAGAGACAGCTGTGCGGCGCAAAGATCCGGAATTCCGTATGGCGACGATCAGTTACGATGACCCTGACACCTATGCCATGCTGGCAAAAGGGGAGACAGAGGGCATTTTTCAGTTGGAATCTACAGGGATGACGCAGGTTCTTGTGAGCATGCGCCCCAGAAACCTTGAAGACATTATTGCCCTGATTTCCCTGTACCGTCCAGGCCCCATGGATTCCATCCCCACGTATCTGCGCAATCGCCGCGAGCCTGGGAAGATCAGCTACAAAACACCGCAGCTTGCTCACATTCTGGACGTTACCAATGGCTGCATTGTTTACCAGGAACAGGTTATGCAAATCTTCCGGGAATTGGCGGGGTTCAGCTTTGGCCAGGCAGATAACATTCGCCGAGCCATGAGCAAAAAGAAACACAAAGTCATGGAGGCGGAACGGGAACATTTTGTGCACGGCTGTACCGAACCGGGCAAAGAATGCGCCGGCTGTGTCAAAAACGGGATTCCAGAGGATGTCGCAAACGAAATCTATGATGAGATGATCAGCTTTGCATCCTACGCATTCAACAAATCCCACGCGGCTTGCTACGCGTATGTGGCTTTCCAGACAGCTTATCTCAAGTGCCATTATCCGCACGAGTTCATGGCGGCTTTGCTGACCAGTGTTCTGGATAACACTTCCAAGGTCATCGAATATACAACGGAATGCCAGCGGCTGGGAATCAAGGTCCTTCAGCCGGACATCAATGTCTCTCGCGGCGGATTTACAGCCGACGGAGATTGCATCCGCTTCGGACTGAATGCCGTCAAGAGCGTAGGCAGGAACCTTATTGATGCGGTGGTAAAGGAACGTCAGAACCGACCTTACCGTGGACTTTATGATTTCTGCCGACGGATGTACGGCAACGAATTAAATCGCCGGGCACTGGAAAACCTTATCAAAAGCGGTGCTTTCGATGCACTGGAACCGTCCCGGCGTGCCATGCTCGAGTGTGTAGAAGGAATTCTGAAAAGCGTGGAGACCGACATGCGTCAGAATCTGGAAGGGCAGATGGACCTTTTCGGAATGATGAGCGGGGAGAGCCAGGAAACGGCGATCAACGACTACAAAGTCCCAAAGCTGTCGGAATATCCCACCAGTGATTTGCTCAAAATGGAAAAAGAGGTTTCCGGGCTTTACCTTTCAGGTCATCCGTTGGATGCCTACCGGGAGCAAATTGCACAGATTTCCACCTGTACCATTGCGCAGCTGCAGGGGGAAGAGGCCAAGCAGTTTGATAATCAAACGGTGACGATTCTGTGCACAGTGGTCAAAAACAAAATCATGACGACAAAATCCAACACGCTGATGGCTTTCACCACTATTGAAGACCTTACCGGCACAATGGAACTTCTAGTATTCCCCCGTGTTCTGGCAGAGTGCAGGGCGGCGCTGCAGGAAAATGCTGTTGTGGTGGCGCATGGTCGGGTTTCCGTCAAGGAGGAGGAAGCCGCCCGCCTGATTGTGGAAGGGGTACAATCCATTGATACCTATGACCCGAACAAAAGCTTTGGACGCAATCGGGTAGAGCGCGTACAACAGGAAACCCGTGGTGAGGGCGTTGCCGGCTATTTTTTGACTGTGCCGGCCCGGGAATGCGAAGAAATGCACAAGGTAGAAAACCTTCTCTGCAACATCTTTGATGGTGGAACAGTCAAAGTCTATTTTCGTTTTGCCGATACTGGTAAGAAGGCATGGGCCCGGCATATGGCGGTCAAAGATGACCCTCTTTTGCGGGCCGAACTGGTTCGCATTCTGGGACAAGAGCACGTAAAAGTGCAGGGAACGGACCAGCATGCAAAATAAATCCATGTGTTTTGCGCGAAACGTCCATAATCGAAGCGCAAGAGTTGTGGTATAATGTGAATGGTTCTAGATTGTTAAAAAATTATTGTAAGTAACGCTATGTTCCCAAACAGGAGGAGCTGCTTTATGGCTAAGGAAATCAAAACAATCGGTGTTCTGACCAGTGGCGGTGACGCGCCCGGTATGAATGCTGCTGTTCGTGCGATTGTTCGTGCGGGTATCAGCAAGGGATACCGTATGATGGGTATTCAGCGCGGTTACAATGGTCTGATCAACGGCGAGTGCTACGAGATGAATGTCCGCAGTGTGTCTGAGATCATTCACCGTGGCGGTACGATTCTGTATACGGCGCGCTGCCTGGAGTTCAAAACGCAGGAAGGTCAGGCCAAGGGTCTGGCTCGTTGCAAGGAGCTTGGCATTGATGCGCTGGTTGTCATCGGCGGTGACGGCTCTTTCATGGGTGCCCGTGCACTGGCCAATCAGGGAATTCCCTGCATTGGTCTGCCCGGCACCATCGATAACGATATTGCCTGCAGCGAGTACACCATCGGCTATGATACGGCAATGAACACTGCTGTGGAAGCTATTGATAAGCTGCGCGACACCACTCAGAGCCACGATCGCTGCAGCGTCGTGGAAGTTATGGGTCATCATGCCGGCTACATCGCCTTGAACGTCGGCATCGCCACCGGAGCACTGGCGGTTCTGCTGCCGGAGATTCCCTTTGATTTTGAGCGCGATATCCTGCAGCGTATGCGTCAGACGCAGGTCACCGGCAAGAAACACTTCATTATTATTGTTTCTGAGGGCGTTGTGGGTGCGCAGGAACTGGCTAACCAGATTCAGGCGGCAACCGGTGTTGATTCCCGTGCTACGGTTCTGGGCCATATCCAGCGCGGCGGCTCTCCGACGGTCCGTGACCGCGTGAATGCTTCCTTGATGGGATATCATGCCATTGATTTGCTGGATAAGGGCATTTACAATCGTGTTGTGGCCGTCTCCGGCGACAAGATTGTGGATTACGATGTCAATGTGGCACTTTCCATGCACAAGACCATCGACCGCGAGATGATCGATATCGCCAATGCGATTTCCATTTGATGGAATGATTTACAGGGCCGTGCGCGTTATGCGTCGGCCCTTTTTTATCGGGAATATGCTGAATTTTTTATCGGATTTTTGTAGAAAAACACTTGCCAAACCTTGAACAGGATGGTATAATACTAAAGCGTTAGTGCTGCCGGGCCACCGGCAGGATAATGACACATCATTAAACAGGCGGTCCTCTGCCGAAGATTCGGGAATGAACGTCGATACAAAATGGAGGAATTCATAACATGGACGCAATCAAGCATTTTACCGAGGGTATGATCAAAGAGAACAAGCCCCAGTTTGAAGTCGGCGACACTGTCCGCGTTTCCGTCCGTATCAAGGAAGGCGACAAGGAACGTATCCAGGCTTTTGAGGGCACCGTCATTGCCAAGAAGCATGGCGGCATTGCGGAGACTTTCACCGTTCGCCGTACCTCTTACGGTGTCGGTGTGGAGCGTGTGTTCCCCGTCAACAGCCCGTTCGTGGAGAAGGTTGAAGTTGTTCGCCGCGGCAAGGTTCGTCGTGCGAAGCTCTTCTACCTGCGTGAGCGCACCGGTAAGGCGGCCAAGGTCAAGGCACGTATCTGAGCATACTGAGAAAAGGGGAGGACGGTTGGCGTTCTCCCTTTTTTCGTATTATTTTTTCGGGAGGTGAACTGGCATCTATGTTGAAAGATCGATTCCGCCGCAATAAAGGGATTCTGGAATGGTATGATGCGCTGGCGGTTGCTGTGGCGGTAATCGCACTGGTTTTTACCTTTGCTGTGCGTATCGTCCAGGTAGACGGCAGTTCCATGAATCCCAGCCTTTACAGCGGAGAACGCCTGCTGATTGCAACTTTCCTGCAGCCGGATTATGGTGACGTTGTGGTTACCGACAGTTATATCCCATACGGAAAGCCTTTGGTCAAGCGGGTAATCGGAAAAGCCGGAGATACCATTGACATTGATTTTCAGACCGGGATTGTGTATCGAAATGGGCAGGCGCTTTCGGAACCCTATACGGCGGAACCCACCTGGACTTACGAAGGCGTGGATTTCCCCATCACGGTGCCGGAAGGATGCCTGTTCATTATGGGAGACAACCGCAACAATTCCAAGGACAGCCGGGACGAGGAAGTCGGCTGTGTGGACACCCGTGATATACTGGGCGTTGCCATATGGCGTTTGCTGCCGTTTGGCGGAATGGAGTCAGCAGAATGAGTCAGAGTGATATTATCAACAGTCGTCAGATTCAGTGGTTCCCGGGGCACATGACCAAAACACTGCGTTTGATGGAAAAGGAAATCCGTAATGTGGACTGTGTATTACAGATCCTTGACGCGCGAATTCCGCTTTCCAGCTTGAATCCTGAAATTGAGCGGATTACGGCAGGCAAACCCCATCTGTATATTTTGAACAAAGCAGATCTGGCAGACCCGGAAATTACCCGACAGTGGCTGGCCTATTTCAAAAGCGCGGGAGCAGGCTGTCTGGCGATGGACTCCAAGCAGAAGGGACGTGCTGCAGCGACCAAAGCGCCGATTGAACACGAGCTCTCTGCATTGATGGAGCGCCGTCGCAACCGCGGTATGATCGGAGCGGCCATCCGTGTGATGGTGGTCGGTATTCCCAATGTGGGGAAATCTACCTTTATCAATTCCTTCGCCGGTACCACACGTGCTAAGGCCGCCAACAAACCGGGCGTTACCCGCGGCAAGCAGTGGATTACTGTGGATAATTTTGATTTGATGGATATGCCCGGTGTGCTGTGGAAGAAGTTTGACTCTCTGGAAACGGCCTCCAACCTGGCTTTTATCGGCTCCATCCGGGACGACATTTTGGATATTGAAGAACTGGCCTGCGGATTGCTTTCCAGCGTTCGGGGCATTTACCCACAGCAGCTACTGGCACGGTATAAACTGGATGCATCTGCGCTGGAACTGCCGCCGTACGAATTGCTGCAGGCCATCGGCGCCAAACGTGGAATGTTGATCTCTGGCGGCGAGGTGGATACAGAACGTGCCGCCAAAATGCTGGTAGGGGAATTCCGTGCCAGCAAATGGGGCCGGCTTTCCTTGGAACGCCCACCACAGCACAATGCCGAAGAGGAGGAGTCCGCTGATGCCGAAGACATCGAAATCGACGAGCAATAGTCCGGCTTTGTATGCCTTTGATGCTGAGCAGTGCGCACGGTTTGGTGTGGTCTGCGGCGTGGATGAGGCAGGGCGCGGCCCCTTGTGCGGCCCAGTCTGCTGTGCGGCGGTCATCCTCGATCCTGATGACCCCATCGAAGGAATCAACGATTCCAAAAAGCTGAGCGAAAAACGGCGGGAAGCGCTGTTTGAGGAAATTACCCAGCGGGCGGTTGCCTATCAAATCGTTTTTATTTCTCCGCAGGAGATTGACGAAAGAAATATCCTGTGGGCAACAATGGACGGAATGTCTCAGGCTGTAGCCGGGTTGAATCCCCAGCCGGAGTATGTCCTGATTGATGGAAACCGCTGCCCGCCGGACTTGTCTCACCCGGCAAAGGCCGTTGTCAAAGGGGATGCTACCAGTGCCAGCATTGCGGCTGCGTCCATTCTGGCAAAGGTCAGCCGGGACCGGTATATGAAGGAACTGGACCAGCAATTTCCGCAGTATCAACTGGCTAAGCATAAAGGCTATCCTACCAAACTTCATTACGAACTTATCGCACAGTATGGCATTCAGCCATTTTACCGTCGCAGCTTTTTGAAAAAGCAGGGATACTGGCATGAGCCGTAACATAGGCCAAAAAGGTGAGGCCATTGCGGCCCAATATTATCGGCAGCGCGGCTATCTCGTACTGGGCCATAACTACCGCACCCGGATGGGAGAAATTGATCTGATCCTGTACAAAGAAGATCTGATCGTTTTTGCGGAAGTCAAGACCCGTACAGGACGTATGCTGGCGACGCCTGCTGAAGCAGTGGACCTGCACAAACAACAGCGGCTGCGTCTGGCTGCCGAACGGTATCTGCAAAACAGTCCCTTCTCAGAAGCAAACGTTCGGTTTGATGTGGTGGAGGTGACACCTGCCGCCAAGGGCTGGCAGGTGCATTGTATTATGGATGCGTTCCAAGTGTAAACAGATAGAAAGGGTGTAATCATATGCAGTATCAGAGTACCAGAGATTCCCGGCTTCGTGTCTCCGCTTCGGAAGCAATCGTGCGCGGGCTCGCGCCGCAAAGTGGCCTTTTTGTACCGGAAACCTTCCCGCAGGCGTATCTGAATGCGTGGAAACATCTTTCTTACCCGGAACTGGCGCAGAAAGTGCTGGCGGGATACCTGACAGATTATCGAGCAGAGTTCTTGAAACAGGCAACGGAAAGCACCTACGGTGCAGCCTTTGGCGGCAATGCCGGGCGAACTGTATGCGTTCGCGACGGGGTGTATGCACTCGAATTGTGGCATGGCCCCACCTGTGCATTCAAGGATTATGCCCTTCAGCTGATGCCTAAGTTGCTGGTGGAGGCAAAACACAACCTGGGACGCAAAGAAACCACCCGGATTCTTGTGGCAACTTCCGGCGATACCGGTAAAGCTGCTTTGGCTGGTTACGCCGGACTGGACGGTATTGAAATTTCGGTGTTCTATCCCAATGCCGGTACTAGTGAAATTCAGCGCTTGCAGATGGTGACCCAGCGTGGTGAAAACGTGCAGGTGTACGCTGTGGAGGGTAACTTTGACGATGCCCAGACGGGTGTAAAACGCGTCTTTGCCGACGCCTCGGTGGCGGAAGAACTGGAAAAACGCGACATCCGGCTCTCCAGCGCGAACTCCATCAACTGGGGCCGCCTGGTGCCTCAGATTGTCTACTATTTCTATGCCTATTTCCGCTTGGCAGAACAAAGTGTCATTGACTGGGGGGCTCCGGTAGACTTTTGCGTGCCCACTGGTAACTTCGGCGATATTCTGGCAGGATATTATGCCAAACAGATGGGCCTGCCGGTAGGCAAGCTTATCTGTGCTTCCAACAAGAATAATGTCCTGACAGATTTTATTCGTACAGGAACCTATGACGCCCGCCGTACTTTCTACAAGACCACATCGCCTTCGATGGACATCCTGATCTCCTCCAATCTGGAGCGTTTGCTGTATCATGTCAGCGGCAGCAGCGAGAAGGTTGCGGGCTGGATGCAAGAACTGGCACAAACCGGCCGCTATACAGTGGACCCGGATACACTGGCCAGAATTCAGGAAACCTTCTCGGCGGGGTTCGCGGGGGATGAAGAGAGTGCGGCAGAAATCCGTGCACGTTTTGAGTTGGATCATTATCTTTGCGATACCCATACAGCGGTAGCGTTCCGTGTGGCAGAGACCTGCCGCAGTGGGGCGCCCATGGTTGTACTCTCTACGGCCAGTCCCTTCAAATTCCCGCGGGATGTCCTGTCGGCTTTGGGAATCACGGCCCCTGCCAGTGATTTTGACGCTATGGCAGTACTCACAGAGGCCACGGGGCAGAAAGCGCCCAAGAGCCTGCAGGAACTGAACAGTCTGCCCGTTCGTTTCACGGAGGTAATTGCGCCGGACGAAATCCGCGCGGCAGCACTGCGCTGAATGCTGCTTTGCAGGAAACATTAAGAACAGAAGGAGCTGTATGGCAGTATTTGTAATAGGGGACCTGCACCTGTCGTTGGGTACCAATAAGCCGATGGATGTTTTTCCGGGATGGGACGGATATCTGCCTAAACTGGAAACCAACTGGCGCACGTTGATCCGGCCGGAAGATACAGTGCTGCTGGCGGGGGACACAAGCTGGGCCATGAATTTGCAGGATACCCGTGCGGATTTTGCTTTCTTGCAGGGATTGCCCGGGCAGAAATGGCTGCTGAAAGGAAACCATGATTATTGGTGGACCACAACCCGCAAGATGGAAAATTTTCTGCAGACAAATGGCTTTGATTCTTTGCATATCCTGCATAACAACGCCTGTCTTATCGGGCAGACGGCGCTCTGTGGAACGCGTGGGTGGCCGTTTGATGATGCAGCGGCACAAGGGGAAAAACTGATGGCCCGTGAAGCCGGCCGGCTGCGCATGTCCTTGCAGGCGGCGGGGGAGGCTTCCCGTAGAATTGCGTTTCTGCATTATCCGCCGGTTTATCCGGGGGCTTCGGCAAAAGAATTGATTGCTGTGCTGCAAGAGTTTGGCGTAACAGAATGCTATTATGGACATCTGCATGGGAAATCTATTCGTTTCGCAGTGCAGGGGGATGTGGATGGAATTCGTTATCGCTTGATTTCAGCAGATGGTCTGGGATTTTGCCCTTACAAACTGGATGAAATCGGTTGAGAAAGTCCAGAAAATGAGCAAAATGTTATTTTTCCATGTGTGATAGCCGGCAAAAGCCCGGAAAAGTAAGATGAATTGTGACTTTTTTGCAAATAGGGCTGGTATTCTGCGTGGGAACATGCTATAATTACTTGTATTTTTATGTACATTTATTTTTGGAGGAATTTATAAATGAAGCTGATTTCCTGTGAAAAGCTCGAAAAGAGCATGGTCGAACTGCAGTTCTCCATCGACGCGGAGACCTTCAAATCCGCTGTCGCTGCCGCTTTCAAGCGTGAGAGCAAGAAGTATACCGTTCCCGGTTTCCGCAAGGGCCATGCCCCTCGTGCGATGATCGAAAAGATGTACGGCAAAGACCTGTTCCAGTATGACGCCATCAACGATCTGTTCCCTGAGAACTACGAAGCCGCCGTTAAAGAGGCCGGCATCGAGGTCGTGGGAGGCCCCGCTCCGGAGGTCGTTTCCATGTCGGAGGACGAAGGCGCTGTTCTGAAGGTCAAGGTTGCCGTCAAGCCGGAAGTGGAACTGGGCGAGTACGTTGGTTTAACCGTGACCAAAGATGTCAAGACTGTGGATGAGGCCGATGTTGACGCTGAGATCAAGCGTATGCAGGACCGTAATGGCCGTCTGCTGACCCGTGAAGGCGAGGCTCAGAACGGCGACACCGCTACTATCGACTTTGAGGGCTTTGTGGACGGCAAGGCTTTCGAGGGTGGTAAGGCAGAGCATTATGCTCTGGTGCTGGGCAGCGGTTCCTTCATTCCCGGCTTCGAGGAGCAGGTTGTGGGCCACAAGGCTGGCGACGAGTTCGATGTGAACGTCAAGTTCCCCGAGGAGTACCAGGCTGAGGAACTGGCCGGCAAGGATGCCACCTTCAAGATCAAGCTGCACGAAGTCCAGTACAAGGAACTGCCGGAACTGGATGACGATTTCGCCAAGGACGTCAGCGAGTACGATACGCTGGACGAACTGAAGGACTCCATCCGCAAAGGCATTGCCGCCAACCACGAGAAACAGGCCGAGCAGAAGATGGAAAACGACCTGATCGATCAGGTCGTCAACGGCATGAAGGCGGATATTCCCGATGCTATGATCGAGGGACGCATGGATGAGCTGGTCCAGGACTTCCAGTACCGCATCTCTCAGCAGGGCCTCAAGCTCGAGCAGTACCTGCAGTATATGGGTATGAACAAGGACCAGTTCAAGGAGCAGTTCCGCGAGCAGGCCGAGAAGCAGGTTAAGATGCGTCTGGCGATGGAGGCCATCGTTGCCAAGGAAAACATCGAGGCCACCGAGGAAGAGTTCGAAGAGGAAGTTAAGCGCATTGCCGACGCCTACCAGATGGAAGCCGACAAGGTCAAGAGCCTGGTGAATGCAGAGGCTGTCAAGAAGGATCTGGCTGTCAACAAGGCGATTGATTTCGTCAAGGAAAAAGCTAACGTTGTGACCGGCGAAGCAGAAAAGAAGCCCGCCAAGAAGACCACCCGCAAGACCACCAAGAAGGCGGAAAAGAAAGAGGAAGAACCTCAGAGCGAGGAAACCAAGGGCGAGTAATTTTGTCTTGGTAATCCCCCGGGAAGTATGATAAACAGGGCCGATACGGTGTGCATCTGCTGCCGTATCGGTTCCTTTATCCGCCTCAATCCGATTTTTTCAATAAGGAGGGAACCCCTATGAGCCTTGTACCCTATGTTATCGAACAGACTGCGCGCGGTGAGCGCAGCTACGATATTTTTTCCCGTTTGCTCAATGACCGTATCATTGTGCTGAGCGAAGATGTCAATTCCACTTCGGCCAGCGTGGTGGTAGCGCAGCTGCTCTATCTGGAAGGGCAGGACCCGGAGAAGGACATCTACTTCTACATCAACAGCCCGGGTGGCTCCATTTCGGACGGCATGGCCATTCACGATACGATGAACTACATCAAATGTGATGTTTCTACCATCTGCATCGGCATGGCGGCCTCTATGGGCTCTTTCCTGCTGGCTAGCGGCACAAAGGGCAAGCGTTTCGCGCTGCCCAATTCCGAGATTCTGATCCATCAGCCGCTTATCAGCGGCGGTGGAATCTCCGGCCAGGCAACCGATATTCAGATTCACGCCAACCATATCATTCACATCCGGGAGCGCATGAACCAGCTGTACAGTCAGTATACCGGCCAGGCTCTGGAAACCATCCAGCGCGATACTGAACGTGATAACTATATGACGGCACAGCAGGCCAAGGAATACGGCCTGATCGATGATATCCTCTATAAACACTGATTCGGGGGAACAACATGGCAAACACAACGTCCGGGAAGGACGGAAAAGGACGCGAGCTGATCTGCAGTTTTTGCGGTCGCTCTCAAAATGAAGTGGAACAGCTTCTGATCGGTCCGGGGGTGAACATCTGCAAGGACTGCATCGACATGTGCTATCGTGCTTTGTATAAGGATGATGAGCGTCCAATGCCGCCGCGCGCCGGTGCCAATCGCCGCCCCGGTGCGGCACGCAATCCGGGACAGACGCGGTATGATGCCAACCCGTTGGAGAGCGTCAACATTTTGACGCCGGCTGAAATCAAGGCGGGCCTGGATCAGTATGTCATCGGCCAGGATGCCGCCAAAAAAGTACTGGCAGTTTCGGTCTACAATCACTATAAACGGATTCTTTCCGGTCAGGAAAGCAGCGTAGAATTGCAGAAATCCAACGTTTTGATGCTGGGACCTTCCGGTACCGGCAAAACGTTGCTGGCACAGACGCTGGCGAAAATGCTCAATGTACCTTTCGCCATCGCGGATGCGACCACTCTGACCGAAGCCGGCTACGTGGGTGAGGATGTGGAGAACATCCTGTTGAAACTGATCCAGGCAGCGGATTTTGATATTCCTAAAGCGGAGATCGGTATCATCTACATTGATGAGATCGACAAAATCACCCGCAAGAGCGAAAATCCCTCCATTACCCGGGATGTGGGCGGCGAAGGCGTTCAGCAGGCGCTTCTGAAAATTGTGGAAGGCACGGTCAGTAATGTGCCTCCCAATGGAGGCCGTAAGCATCCCCAGCAGGAATTCATTCAGATCAACACCAAAAATATTCTGTTCATCTGCGGCGGTGCATTTGACGGTCTGGAAAAGCTGATTCAGAAACGTACTGATAATGCTTCCATGGGATTCGGCAGCCAGCTGCGCACCACACTGGATAAGGATGAAACCCGCCAGAAGCTGCTCAAGAAGGTGGAACCGGATGACTTGGTCCGTTTTGGTCTGATTCCCGAACTCATCGGCCGTCTGCCGGTGGTGACAGTTCTGGATCCGCTGGATGAGGATGCATTGGTTCGCGTTCTTACGGAACCCAAAAACAGCATTGTGCGGCAGTACAAAGAGTTGCTGCATCTGGACAATGCGGAACTGGTCTTTACGGATGCAGCCCTTCACGCCATTGCCAAAAAGACCGTGGAGCGCAAGAGCGGTGCACGTGGTTTGCGCAGTGTGGTAGAGGATCTATTGATCCCCATTATGTATGACATCCCGTCGGATGCGTCTATCACTAAAGTGACGATCGATGCAGATACCGTCGAAGGCGGCGAACCGCATATCGAGCATGGCATGATGCGTCCGCGCTACAAGAACATTGCGCTGCAGCAGCAATAATCAACAAAAAAGGCAACTCCCGGCAGGGAGTTGCCTTTTTCTATCAATCTTCTTGCTCGCGGAAGGTGAGGCCGGTATCGCTCATCTCGCTGACGATGGCGAGACTGGCCAGCTTGTAACCTGCCGCCCGCAGTTCATCACCGCCAGGCTGGAAGCCCTTCTCGATGCAGATGCCGATGCCGCCGACGGTACAGCCGGATTGCTTGCAGATATCCAGAAGCCCTTTCATTGCTTTGCCGTTGGCAAGAAAATCGTCGAGAATCAGTACTTTATCGCTGGGAGTAAGAAATTTTTTCGCCAGCGTTATGTCATAGTCACGGCCATAGGTATAGGAGTGCACCTTGGAGGTGTAGACATCGCCGTCAATATTCTTGCTTTTTGCCTTTTTTGCAAAGACGACCGGAACATTGAAATGGCGGGCCGTCATGCAGGCAATGGCGATGCCGGAAGCCTCGATGGTCAGAATCTTATTAATGCCATCGTCCTTAAAAATGCGGTGAAATTCCACACCGATCTGGTCCAAAAGCTCTACATCCAACTGGTGATTCAGAAAACAGTCTACCTTCAACACATTGCCGGGACGGACCTGCCCCTCTTGCAGAATACGCTGTTCAAGAAGTTTCATCTGCGAATTTGCCCCTTTCACGGATCATAGTTGTTCGATGATTCCATTATGGCAAATTCCGACGTGTTTTGCAAGTTTTTTACAATAAATGACTGGATTTTTTTGTCAAGTTGGCAGATTGATAACATTTTGTAACTAAATTTTATGCAAATTGGACACAAAATAAAAGAATTTACTTTCCAACACTGTAGAATTGGAACATTGCGCTTTTAATCGTAAAAGTCTATAATTCTTTTATACTACAGCACAGGGGTGTGCGGCCCGCCGCAAGGCAAAATGTGCTGTAAGATTTTAGGAGGGTTAGAATACCATGAAAAAACTCGTTAGTTCTGTTCTGGCGGCTTCTATGGTGCTGAGCCTGGCTGCTTGCGGTTCTACTGCGACCACGTCCGAGAGCAGCGCTTCTTCTTCTGAAGCCACCGCTTCTGCCTCTGCGGCTACTGGTGAGTCCGCCGGCTCCGGCAGCTATACCGGTACCCCGATCAAGATCGGCGGCATCGGCCCCATTACCGGTGCGGCCGCTGTATACGGCAACGCCGTTAAGAATGCTGAAGAGCTGGCCGTGAAAGAAATCAATGCTGCCAACGGCAGCGATGTCTTCGAGTGGCAGTTCGAGGACGACGAGAACGACGCCGAAAAGAGTGTTAATGCTTACAACACTCTGAAGGACTGGGGCATGCAGATTCTGGCTGGCCCTGTTACCACCACGCCTTCCGTCGCTGTTGCCGCTGAGACCGTTAACGACAACATGTTTATGCTGACTCCGTCTGCTTCTTCTCTGTCGGTCATCCTCAACGATGCTAACGACGAGAGCACGGCGCGCGGCAACGTCTTCCAGGTCTGCTTCACCGACCCCAACCAGGGTGTTGCTTCCGCCGACTACATCGCCGACAATGGTCTGCCTACCAAGATCGGTGTGATTTACGATTCTTCTGACGCTTATTCTTCCGGCATCTATGACAAGTTCAAGGCAGAGGCTGAGACCAAGGGCCTTGAGATTGTTGCGGCCGAGGCTTTTACGGCTGACAACAAGTCTGACCTTTCTACCCAGCTGGCCAAGTGCCAGGAGGCCGGTGCTGAACTGGTCTTCCTGCCCATCTATTATCAGGAAGCTTCTCAGATCCTGATCGCTGCTGACAAGATCGGTTATGAGCCCGAGTTCTTCGGCTGCGATGGCATGGATGGTATTCTTTCCATTGAAGGCTTCGACACCTCTCTGGCCGAGGGCCTGATGCTTTTGACCCCGTTCGCTGCAGATGCTCAGGATGAGAAAACCCAGGCTTTCGTTTCCGCTTATGAAGCTGCCTACGGTGAGACCCCGAACCAGTTCGCTGCGGATGCTTACGACGTTATCTACTCTATCTATCAGGCGGTCCTGGCCGGCGGTATCAACGGCGATATGGACGCCAGCGAGATCTGTGACGCTCTCAAGACTCAGTTTACCAGCATGACCTTTGATGGCCTGACTGGTACTGGTATGACTTGGGATGCTACGGGTGCGATCTCCAAGAACCCCAAGGCTGTTGTGATCAAAGACGGCGCTTACGCTGCAATGTGAGAAGCCTGACGCGGTTGTAAACTGAATTCCGTTGCCAATGGAGCTGCCGGACAAAGGGTTCGGCAGCTCTTTTTGGTATCACAGGCTGCAAAAACAGCAGAATGCACAGATATGCGGGCGAAAAAACCATTGTTTTGCCGGTTTAATTGTGCTACTATATACTATATTTCTGTACGTGTGCGGTTTTGTAAACGTCAGAAAGAGATAGAGTGAGGTGTTTTACGCAATGCAGTTTTTGTCCTACCTGATCAACGGTATCAGCCTGGGCAGCGTCTACGCGCTGATTGCCCTCGGCTATACTATGGTCTACGGCATTGCCAAAATGTTGAACTTCGCCCACGGCGATGTCATCATGATCGGCAGTTACGTGGTCTTTTTTACCTTTGGAACCTCGGGTATGAACCCGATTCTTTCCATTTTGCTGTCCATGGTCGTCTGCACGGTGCTGGGCGTTGTGATTGAACGCGTGGCGTATCGTCCGCTGCGGGAAGCTCCTTCGCTTGCCGTTCTGATCACAGCTATCGGCGTGAGCTATCTGCTGCAGCAGGTAGCGCAGCTGACCTGGTCTTCCAGTCCCAAAAGCTTCATCTCGGTCATTTCCGGGATTCCTTTCCTGCAGCCCATCAGCCTGTTTGACGGTCAGCTTACCATCTCGGCTGAAACCATTGTGACCATCGTGGTCTGTATTGTGATTATGGCTGTCCTGATCTGGTTCGTGAACAATACGTCTGCCGGTCACGCTATGCTGGCTGTGTCGGAAGACCGCGGTGCCGCTCAGTTGATGGGTGTCAACGTTAATGCTACCATTTCGCTGACTTTTGCCATCGGCTCCGCACTGGCAGCAGTGGCTGGTGCACTGCTTTGCTCTTCTTATCCCACGCTGCAGCCCACGACAGGCGCTATGCCTGGCATCAAAGCTTTTGTGGCGGCAGTCTTTGGCGGCATCGGCTCTATCCCTGGTGCTTTCCTGGGGGGCATCCTGCTGGGTGTGATCGAAAACCTGAGCAAAGCATATATCTCCACGCAGTTGTCGGATGCCATCGTTTTTCTGGTCCTGATCGTCGTGCTGATTGTCAAGCCGACCGGTCTGCTGGGCAAGAAAGTCAATGTGAAAGTTTGAGGTGGCAGCGATGAATTTGAAAACAATGAAACGCTCCACAAAGAGCAACCTGATCACCTTTGGTATTGTGATCGCTTTTTACATTGTTGTGCAGGCGCTCTCGGCGGCAGGCCTTTTGAGCAATTCCTTCTCCGGCCAGCTCGTGCCGATCTGTGCTTACGTTATTATGGCGGTTTCGCTGAACCTGACTGTGGGCATTCTGGGTGAACTCAGCCTCGGTCATGCGGGCTTTATGAGTGTCGGTGCTTTTTCAGGTACCCTTGTGTGGGTCAGTATCAATTCTTCGATGCCTCAGCCCCTGGCGCTGCTGCTTTCTTTCGTAGTGGGCGGCCTTGTGGCCGGCATCTTCGGATTCCTCGTAGGTGTTCCGGTATTGCGCCTTTCCGGTGACTACCTTGCTATTGTAACGCTTGCGTTCGGCGAAATTATCAAGAATGTAATGAACGCCTGCTACCTTGGGGTAGATGCCAATGGTCTGCATTTTTCTCTGAAAGATGCAAGCTCTCTGAACATGGAGGACGGCAAGGTTTTGATTAACGGTGCACAGGGTATTACCGGCATCACCAAGGCTTCCAGCTTCACCATTGGTATTGTTTTGGTCATTCTGACGCTGCTGGTGATTCTGAACCTTGTGAACTCCCGCGCTGGGCGTGCGATTACTTCTATCCGCGACAATGAGATTGCAGCCCGCTCCGTAGGCATTCCCATCACCAAATATAAGCTGATGGCTTTTGTCACCTCCGCTGTCTTTGCAGGTATTGCAGGTGTTCTGTATTCCTTGAACTACTCTTCTCTGGTTGCCAAAAAGTTTGATTACAACACCTCGATCCTGATTCTGGTTTTTGTGGTGCTGGGCGGCATTGGTAATCTGCGCGGTTCTGTTATTGCGGCGGCCATCCTGACCGTTCTGCCGGAAATGCTGCGCAGCATGAATGACTACCGTATGCTGATTTATGCGATTGTTTTGATCGTCGTGATGATCTTCAACCAGAGCCCTCAGATGATCGCACTGCGTGAAAAGCTGACGGCACGTTTCCGCAAGGATCACGAAGCCGGCAAGGCAAAACAGAAGAAGGGGGTGGCGTAACATGGCTCTGCTGGAAGTCAGTAACCTGGGCATTGCGTTTGGTGGCCTGCAGGCCGTGGCGCAGTTGGACCTTTCGATCGAGAAGGGACACCTCTACGGTTTGATTGGCCCTAACGGTGCTGGCAAGACCACTGTATTCAACATGCTGACCGGCGTATATAAGCCCACCGAGGGGAACATCGTGCTGGACGGCAAAGATATCACAGGTCAAAATCCCGAGCACATCAGCCGTGCCGGTGTGGCCCGTACGTTCCAGAATATCCGGCTTTTCAATGAAATGACAGTGCTGGATAACGTTAAGGTCGGCCTTCATAACCAGATCAAGTACAATATGTGGACGGGAATTTTCCGGCTGCCTGCTTTCAAGGAGAAGGAGCATGAAATGAACCGGGAGGCTCATAAACTTCTGAAAATTTTCGATCTGGATGGAGAAGCCAATCTGAAAGCCAATCAGCTTCCGTACGGCAAACAGCGCAAGCTGGAGATTGCCCGTGCACTGGCCACTAATCCGAAACTGTTGCTTTTGGATGAACCTGCCGCTGGTATGAACCCCAACGAGACAGAGGAACTGATGCAGACGGTTCGCAGTGTCCGGGATCAGTTTGGTATCGCCATTCTGTTGATTGAACATGATATGAACTTTGTTATGGGCATCTGCGAGGAGATCACTGTGCTGGATTACGGCCGTGTGATCGCCCGCGGTGACGGCAAGGCTATCCGCAACAACCCCAAAGTTATTGCGGCTTATCTGGGAGGTGATTGACGATGGGGGAGATGCTTTCTGTCAAGAACATCAATGTTTTCTACGGTTCCATCCACGCCATCCGGGATGTTTCCTTCCATGTCAATGAGGGAGAAATCGTTACTCTGATCGGTGCCAACGGCGCTGGTAAAACGACAACGATGCATGCGATTTCCGGGCTGCTCAAATTGCAGAGCGGTGAAATTGACTATTGCGGACAAACCATCAGTAAGATGGAAGCCCATAAGATCATTCGCTTGGGGCTGGCACAGGTGCCGGAAGGACGTCGCGTCTTCAGCGGTCTGACGGTGCAGCAAAACCTGCAGATGGGCGCCTATGTGCGCCGTGACGGTAAGGAGGCCATCCAGAATGACTTTGATATGGTCTTCGAACTGCTACCGCGTTTGAAAGAGCGCCGCAACCAGCCGGCCGGCACGTTGTCCGGCGGTGAGCAGCAGATGCTGGCCATGGGCCGCGCGCTGATGTGCAAGCCAAAGATGCTGCTGTTGGACGAACCCTCCATGGGCTTGTCTCCGCTGTTGGTCAAGGAAATCTTCAAGATCATCCGCGAAGTCAACCGTAACGGTGTAACGGTGCTGCTGGTGGAACAGAATGCGAAGATGGCTCTGGAGATTGCCAACCGTGCGTACGTGCTGGAGACCGGTACCATCAAGATGGAAGGCGAAGCCACCGAGCTTGCCAACAACATTGAGGTACGTAAAGCCTATCTGGGCTGCTGAAATTGCATCAATAAAAGCCCCCGCTTGCTCAGCAAGCGGGGGTTTTTGATGTTACAGCAACGCAACGGGAGGACGATCTTCCTCGGTGCTGGGCTGAGTGAGCATATCCATGACCTTGGAGTAAATCTCGCTGCCATGCGCAGTGAAGTTATTCTTGATGGTCTCGGCCGTCAGCTTATCCGGCATAGCCAGTTGCAGACGGAACACATCGCTTCCTAAATCGCCAATGGCGCACCATACCGTATACGAACCATCTTTTTCCTCCACATGGGCGCGGTTCATAGCAGCCTTATGACGCCAGCTTTGAATCTGCATGACAGCACGGATGGCGCTTTCCCGTACAGTGCGCGGCAGATCCAAGGCCAGGGTATCCGCTACTGTGGACCCCTTTTCGGTGATGGAATACCGACCGTCTTCCTCTTTGGTGACCAGCTGCTGTTTCTCTACGTCTGCCAAAG
The DNA here is from genome assembly GCF_025152575.1 of Subdoligranulum variabile. NCBI lineage: Bacteria > Bacillati > Bacillota > Clostridia > Eubacteriales > Oscillospiraceae > Subdoligranulum > Subdoligranulum variabile. Next base: position 3,095,874 of record NZ_CP102293.1, read on the forward strand.
CGTCGGCAAATTCAAAATAATTCACCAGCTGTTCCTGAAGCAAAGCGCCCTGCAGCGTATCGCGTGTCAGCGAGCCTGCCGTCTTGACCAGATAACACAACAGGATACGGATCTGCGTGTCATCTGTAAGGCCGCCGGGCTTTACACCTGCTGTAAATGCTTCTGCCATGCTATCACGTCCTCGCCAATCTTATCTTTCTTTTTTATTATACACATCGATCTGCACAGTGGCAAGAGACGACAATAAAAAAGTGCCCTTCAGAAAATAGTTTCAATCTGCTTGCGGCTTTGCGGTGTGGAGTAGGTCCATTTTTTCAGCCGGCCGCGTGTTACAAAATAATGCGGTTCAAAACGCAGCGGCTGCGAAAGATTTTTGTTGACTACGACCAGCTTGATCTTCATCTTATCGGGCAGAATGTTTTTGATATACACGCTGACGGCCTGCCCGGGATGCAGAGAAGAGTCGGCTTCCGCCAGACCAGCCAGATTGGGGGCTATCTCGATAAAGACACCGTAGTCCTCCACACTGCGAACAATCCCCACAACAGTTTCACCAGCGGCAAAGCAGGCAGCGTTTTCACTCCAAGTGCCCAGCAATTCCCGCAATGTCAGGACAATCCGGCCCTGGAGATCACGATTTTTGATGGCGCATAAAAGCTGCTGCCCAACCTGCACTCGATCGTTGGGGGAGGAAATGCGGGACACCGAGAGGCAATCGATGGGCAACAGAGCGGAAATACCACAGCCGATGTCACAGAAGGCTCCGAAATTTTCAATGTGAGTTACGGTACAGGGAATGACGCTGCCAGGCTCCAATGTATCGAGATACTCCCGCCGACATTGGCGCTGTGCTGCTGCGCGAGAGAGAAGATACACTTCCTCACCGTTTTCTTCCGCCGCGGTGCCAGTGATGATGAAACAGGTAGGACGGCCCACCCGGGTCAACACGGCAATGTCTTTGATTTCCTCGCCAGGGCCGACGGCGAGACACTCTTCGTGAGGCATATAACCGCGATGCCCACAGATCTCAAAACGCAGGCGATGTTCATTGTCATAGGCAAGGGCGGTGCTTTGCAGAATTTCGCCTGTTGCAATGCAGTGGTTCAGTTCCTCTTTGCTCAGATGATTGGCGTTTCGACAAAGACCTTCGGCACGATATTCCAACATTTTTGTTTCCTCGTTTCTTGTGATTTCCGCTTTTGCGTTGCCAGAAGCGGTTGCTAAACTTTTATGCGGATGATTTGCAAAACAATACTGGCTGTACTATAATAAGAGAGCAAATTTGCGGGAAAGGCGGTGCGCCGTATGGACGTACGGGTCGGAGATGTGATTCAGACCAAAAAACCACATCCCTGCGGTGCAAATCGGTTTGATGTACTGCGGGTTGGCATGGATTTCAAAATCCGATGCCAGGGGTGCGGACATGAAATTATGTTGCCGCGCGCCAAGATTGAGCGCAATATCAAAAAGATTCTGCGAGAAAATGGCCAGTAGCAGCACACAAAGCTGTGAAAGTTTTGTGTGGAAAGGAACTGTGTATGACCGAATTTCTGCAACTGCATGAAGTAGAACGCCGGTATGAAGAACTGGCCTATCGTATGTCGGCACCGGATGCTGCTGCACAGCCGGATGTGTATGCACGTATGATGAAAGACTACAAAGAGCTGACCCCCCTAGTCGAAGAATATCGCCGGTATACATCTTTGCAGCAGCAACAGACGGAAACCAATGAGCTGGTGCAGCAGGAGACAGATCCGGCGTTCAAAGCTATGGTACAGCAGGAACTTTGCGAAATTGCCCGGAATCTGGCGCAGAGCGAAGAGAACCTGCGCCTTTTGCTGCTTCCCAAGGATGCCGATGACGAGAAAAATGTGATTCTGGAAATCCGAGCGGGCGCCGGCGGGGAAGAGGCAGCGCTCTTTGCCCACAGCCTGTGGCGGATGTATACCATGTATGCGTCCAAACGAGGCTGGTCCTGCCAAACGATCAGTGCCAATGAGACGGAACTTGGCGGCGTAAAAGAAGTGGTATTTTCGGTGGAAGGCGCCGACGTGTACAGCCGTTTGAAATTCGAAAGCGGCGTCCATCGCGTACAGCGGGTACCGGAAACCGAAACACAAGGCCGCATTCACACCTCAACAGTTACAGTGGCTGTGATGCCAGAGGCGGAAGAGGTTGAGCTGGAATTGGATCCTAAAGATCTGCGGATTGACACGTTCCGTTCCTCCGGCGCGGGTGGCCAGCATATCAACAAGACCTCTTCTGCTATCCGGGTCACACATCTGCCGACCGGGATGGTTGTAGAGTGCCAGGATCAACGCAGTCAGCGCGAAAATAAGGAGCGCGCGCTTACGGTTCTGCGCAGTCGACTTCTGCAGCAAAAACAGCAGGCCTACGATGAGGCCTATAATGAAAAACGACAGAGTCAGGTGGGAACAGGAGACAGAAGCGAAAAAATCCGTACCTACAATTTCCCGCAGGACCGTGTCACGGATCATCGGATTGGTTTGACGCTTCGAAATTTGCAGGGGGTCCTGGACGGAGATCTGGACCGCGTGCTGGAACCGCTGATTTTGGCGGACCGGGAAGAAAAACTGAAACAGCATAGCGAGGAATAAAAGATGAAAACACAGGTTTTGCCTGTATCAGGAGAAAGCATTGCCTTGGCGGCCGAACTGTTGCGGCAGGGCGAACTGGTAGCACTGCCGACGGAAACTGTTTACGGCATCGCCGCCGATGCCCGCAACGGCGATGCTGTGCGAAAAATTTTCGAGGCGAAAGGACGACCGCAGGACAACCCACTGATTGTACATATCTGTGGTATGGATATGCTGCAGGGGATTGTTTCTGAAGTGCCGGAACGCGCTCTCAAACTGGCAGCGGCCTTTTGGCCGGGGCCTCTGACGATGGTAATGCCCCGCGGGGCAGAAGTCAGTGAAGTGACCTGCGCCGGACTGGACACGGTCGGTGTTCGTATGCCGTCGCACCCGGTAGTACAGGCAGTCATCAAAGCAAGCGGTGTTGCTTTTGCTGCGCCCTCCGCCAATCTTTCCGGGAAACCAAGCCCGACCAATGCGCAGGATACACTGGCCGATATGCATGGCCGTCTGCCTTTGATTTTAGACGGAGGGGAAAGTGCCGTAGGCGTGGAATCTACCGTTGTATCAGTGACGGGGGAGCATCCCATTTTGCTGCGGCCGGGCTATATCACCAAGGAACAGATGGAAGCAGTCCTGGGTGAGGAAGTCCAGGTCAGTCCGGCTATACTGGAAAAGCTCAAAGAGGGGGAGGTGGCCCGTTCCCCTGGCATGAAATACAAGCATTATGCGCCGAAGGCACAGGTTACCATTCTGCGGGGCAATTTCGAAGCGTACTGCCGGTATGTTGCAGAGCATGCAGCCCCGGGCGTTTGGGCGCTTTGTTTTGACGGTGAGGGCGCACAGCTTCCGGTTCCCTCTATCGAATACGGGCGCAATCATGACGGGGCTACACAGGCACATCACCTTTTTACTGCACTGCGGGATCTGGACCGTCATGGGGCACAGGTGGTTTACGCCCGCTGTCCTGAGCAGGATGGCATTTCAATGGCGGTATATAATCGTTTGATCCGTGCGGCGGCTTTCCGGGTGGTGACATTGTGAAAATTATCGGAATCACTGGACGTTCCGGCTGCGGCAAATCCAGTGCGACAAATTTCTTGGTGGAGCAGGGATATCCTTGTATTGATGCAGATCAAATTGCACGGGAGGTTTTGCTGCCGGGCTCGGTCTGTCTGGTACAACTGCAATCTTATTTTGGACAGGACATCCTGGAGCCGGACGGCACATTGAACCGCCATCTCCTGGCAGATCGCGCCTTTGCCACACCGGAAGGAACGCAAAGGCTGACGGCTGTCACGCAACCGGAAATCTTGCGCCGCATTGAAGATCGCCTTGCTCAGTCGCAAAAGGCAGGGGCAGATTTGGTCTTTGTCGACGGTGCGGTGATCGTGGGAACGCCTTTTGAGGCGCGCTGCGATGCCTTGATCCTGATTACGGCACCTTACGAAACCAGTGTACTGCGCATCTGTGCCCGGGACGGGATCACGGCAGAAATGGCGAGGCGACGTCTGGATGCCCAAACGTCCTTGGAAACACTGCGGGCTGCAGCGACTGTTGAAATTGTAAATGATGGAACACCAATGCAGCTGAAAGATAAAGTTAAGGCGTATCTGACGTCCTTGAGAAAGGAGGACCATGGCTAAAAAAAATATCATCCATAAGATTGTCAAAAAATGTTTGGCCGTTCTGCTGATGCTGGCATTGGCCGGAGCGGTTCTGTTTGCCTTTTTCCAGGATAAAATCAACCGCTGGGAATACCCCATCCAATATGCGGAATACGTTACCTATTACGCCGACAAATATGATATCGACCCGTTGATGTTGTATGCCTTTATCCGTACCGAGAGCAATTTTGATCCGATGGCGGATTCTGATGCAGGTGCGCGGGGACTGATGCAGATCACCGAAGTGACATTCGACTGGATCAAGTCAAAAATTGCACCCACCGAGGATCTGACCTTTGAGGATTTGTACGATCCCGAAACGAACATACGGTTTGGCAGTTATTTCGTAAGTTATTGCTTATTGCGATACCAGGATGATCTGGCTACGGCGGCAGCGGCTTATCACAGTGGTTGGGGAACCGTAGATGATCTGCTGGCGCAGACGCAATATTCTGCGGATGGAAAAACGCTGGATCATTATCCCTATCCCCAGATGCGGCTGTATGTTAAAAAAATCACCAGTAGCTATCAGCGATATCAGGAAATTTATACTGCATCGTGATGCATGAAAGGAATGTTCAATAATGCAAACTACCGAAGAACTGAAGAAACTGTTGTACAAAAATGAAACGGTTGCCGATATGGCACCGGATGTCTTGCAGGCAGCACAAGATTTCTGCGAGGGGTATAAGACTTTTTTGGACAACGGCAAGACAGAGCGTGAAGCAACGGCGTACAGTGAAAAGCTGCTGATGGAAGCAGGTTACAAGCCCTTTGTGCCTGGTCAGAAACTGGAAGCAGGTGCCAAAGTATATACGATCAACCGCAGCAAATGCGTGCTGGCGGCGACAATTGGTACCAAACCGTTGAACGAGGGTTTCCATCTTAATATCGCACACATCGATTCTCCCCGGCTGGATCTGCGTCCTGTGCCGGTGTTTGAAAAGAATGGTCTGGGCTATCTGCGTACCCACTATTACGGCGGTGTACGCAAATATCAGTGGCCGACGATGCCTTTGGCCCTGCATGGTGTGATCTATCGTGCGGACGGCAGCAAGGTGGAAATCTGCATTGGCGAAAAAGAGGATGATCCGGTCTTCTGCATTACCGATCTGTTGCCCCATCTGAGTGCCAAGCAGAACGCCAAACCGTTGAGCGAGGGAATCTCAGCGGAGGACTTGAATGTCCTGATTGCCTCTCAGCCGATTGCTGATAAAGAGGCCGAGCAGCGCGTCAAACTGAACGTGCTGGGAATGCTTCATGAAGCATTCGGAATTACTGAACGCGACTTTACTCGTGCTGAAATTGAAGTCGTACCGGCCCACAAAGCGCGGGACATCGGTTTGGACCGTGCTATGATCGGTGCTTATGGTCACGATGACCGTGTGGATGCCTATCCGGCGCTGATGGCAGAAATTGGCGTGGAGAAACCGGCCTACACCACGGTGTGTGTGCTGACAGATAAGGAAGAAACCGGTTCGGACGGAGTAACCGGTCTGCACAGTATGTATACCTTCCATTTCCTGCAGCAGCTTTGCGAGACGCAGGAGGCCGATTATATCACAGCTTGCAAGGCCGGAAAATGCCTGTCAGCAGATGTCACGGCGGCTTTTGATCCGACTTTCGCCGATGCTTTTGAGCCTGATAACGCTACTTATGCTGGCAATGGTGTGGCAATCTATAAATATACCGGTTCTCGTGGTAAGTCCGGCACCAGTGACGCATCGGCGGAACTGGTCAGCTATCTGACCGGCTTGTTGGATCGCAACAGTGTGGTATGGCAGATCGGCGAAATGGGTAAGTTGGATCTGGGCGGCGGTGGAACGGTCGCAAAGTTCGTCGCCAATCAGGATATCGATACCATCGATATCGGCGTTCCGGTTCTTTCCATGCATTCTCCGTTCGAGGTGGTTTCCAAAGCCGATGTGTATATGGCGTATCTGACTTTCAAGGCATTTTGCGAGGATGCAGAATAAATCATTCTGAATGGTTTTATATCAATAAGTTAAAAAGAGGGATGCATCTGCATCCCTCTTTTTGCGCTGTAGACAAAAGAAAAAAGCGGACTGATAATCAGTCCGCTTCTGGTGGAGATGAGGGGGATCGAACCCCTTACCTCCTGCATGCCATGCAGGCGCTCTCCCAGGTGAGCTACACCCCCATACGTTGTCGGGAACATTTCCTGACGACGTTTGCTATTATAGCAAACGAAATCCAAAATGTCAACATCTTTTTTCACTTTTCGGCAGGATTCTGCAGGGACAATTTCAATGTGCCTGGCATAGAATGGCGGGTATGGCGGAAGAAAGAGGGTGAGGAAAGTATGCGTCGAAGGTTACCAATGCAAAAACGACGTTATAATTTTGTGATTTGGCTGAAATGGGGCGCGATTGCAGTGGTTATCACAGTACTGCTTTTTAACGCTTATATCGACACGGAAGTTCGCCCCACACTGATGAAGTTGGCTGAATACCAAGCACGAGAACTGACGCTGCAGGCGATTCATGAAGCGGTCAGTCAGACGACGGAAAAAGCGGGGGAGGCATATACGAAACTTTACACGGAATCCGATATTGGTGTGCAGATGAATATGGAGGCCGCCAACCGAATCCGCAGTGCGTTGGTGCAATCGGTTCAGACACAGATGCAACGTTTGCCGGAGCAGCAGTACACTATTCCTTTCGGCAGTCTGACCGGCAATTCTCTGCTCAATGGACACGGTCCAGGCTGGAAGGTGACCCTTCGCCCGGAAGGATACATTGAGGCGCAGTGGCAAGAGAAAACTGAGTCTCTTTCCATCAATACGACGCGTTACAGCGCGATAATTGTGCTGAGCGTGACAATCAATATGATTCTGGATGGCCGAACTGAAACACTTACGGTAACGGATTTTGTACCGATGGTCAGCATGTTGTTGTGCGGCGAAACCCCTTCTGTATATGCGGCGGCTCTGGATTGAAGTGGCAGGGGAAACTGTGGTATAATAACCGCATCTGGAATTGGGAGTGAAAGTGTAAATGGAACGGGAACAGGCACAGAAACGGGCAGAAGAACTGCGCGCAGTAATTGAAAAAAACAATCGATTATATTATGACCAAGATGCCCCCGAACTGGAGGATTTTGAATATGATGCGCTGACACGGGAATTGAAAGCAATTGAGACCGAATTCCCGGACCTGGTCACCCCAGAGTCCCCGACACAGCACGTGGGCGGCACGGCCAGCAGTAAATTTACCAAAGTGACACATGCAGTCAAGATGGAAAGCCTTCAGGATGCCTTTTCACTGGAAGAGCTGCGGGACTTTGATTCTCGAGTTCGGGAGGCCGGCATCAAGCCTGAATATGTTGTGGAAGCTAAAATTGACGGCCTGTCTGTCAGCTTGGAATACCGGAATGGTCGTCTCGTGCGGGGATCTACACGTGGCGACGGTATGGTGGGAGAGGATGTAACGGAAAACCTGGCGACGATCCGGGATATTCCGTTACAGCTTGAAAATGCACCGGCATTTTTGGAAGTGCGTGGAGAAGTTTATATGCCACATGCTGCTTTCTTCAAATTAAAAGAGCAGCAGGAATTGGAAGATAAAACACCGTTTAAAAATCCACGCAATGCAGCGGCAGGCTCTCTGCGTCAGAAAAATGCAAAGATTACCGCGGAGCGAGGACTTTCCATCTTTGTCTTTAACCTGCAGCAGTGTGAGGGACGCAGTTTTGCCACACACCATGAAACGCTGGATTATATCAAATCCTTGGGATTTCCGGTCTCGCCACGCTACAGTGTCTTTTCCAGTATCGAGGACGCGATCCGGGAAATTCAGACAATCGGCGAACTGCGCGGCACACTGGAATTTGACATCGACGGGGCGGTAATCAAGGTCAACGACCTGGCGGCCCGCCGGGTTCTGGGAAGTACCAACAAATTTCCACGCTGGGCAATTGCTTTCAAGTATCCGCCTGAAGTCAAGGAGAGTGTTGTGCGGGATATCGAGGTAACGGTTGGTCGCACCGGTGTGCTGACGCCTACAGCGGTGTTTGACCCCGTATTCTTGGCCGGGACCAGTGTCTCTCGGGCCAGTCTTCATAATGGGGATATCATCAGCAGTCTGGGAGTGGGAATCGGAGATACGATCCAGGTGCGCAAGGCGGGGGATATCATCCCGGAAGTGATTGCGGTATCGGCGCACGGACCGGACAGCAAGCCGTTTATGATGCCCACCGTTTGCCCGAGCTGCGGTGCACCTGTAGTACATCTGCAGGATGAGACGGCATTGCGCTGTGTCAACCCGGAATGTCCCGCGCAAAGTCTGCGCAATCTGATCCACTTTGCTTCCCGTGATGCTATGGCGATTGATGGTCTGGGGGAGGCGGTAGCTATTCAGCTGACCGAGAAAAATCTGGTGCACACAGTGGCGGACCTTTATTCACTGAATGAGGAGCAATTACTGACCCTGGATAAATTCAAAAAGAAAAGTGCACAGAATCTGTTGACGGCAATCGAACATTCCAAAACCAACAACCTGGATAAGCTCCTGTTTGGTTTGGGCATCCGTAACATTGGAGATAAGGCGGCCGCCTTGCTGGCCGAGCATTTTGGCAGTATGGAAGCCATTCGCAGTGCCGGTGTGGAACAGATGTGCGAAGTCGACGGCTTTGGTGCCGTGATGGCACAGAGTGTGCGGGAGTTTTTTGATAAAGAAGGAACCAGTGATCTGCTGGCTCGTCTGGAAAAGGCCGGTGTGAATATGCAATGGACCGGGACACCGAAGGGAACGGCACTGGCAGGCAAGACATTGGTGGTGACCGGAACGTTGCCTACACTGTCCCGCCAGGAGGCGGAGGCGTTGATTGTCCAGAATGGCGGCAAGGCATCGGGATCTGTTTCCAAGAAGACAAGCTATGTGGTTGCCGGAACGGCGGCCGGATCCAAACTGACCAAAGCGCAGGCGCTGGGAATCCCGGTAATTGATGAGGCGGGACTCTATGCACTGATTCAAAATACCTGAACGGAAAAAGCACCCTCCCAGAGGGTGCTTTTTTGTTCTAAGCGTGTCCAGCAGCACATACAGTGGCAGTGTGAGGTGAAGAAGCGATGGACGAGTATTATTCGGTGGTGAAGGCCTTGCCGCCGCCGCTTTCGGACGAGCTGCAAATGTTGGACCCTGCAGTGGCATCAAAGGTACAGGAGATTCGTCTGCGGGCAGAACAACCGGCATATTTTACTGCAGGGGGAAAGCTGATCCCCTGTGTCCAGTATCTTCCCGCGGCTAAACATGTGATGTGTATCCGTAAAACATTTTTACAGGATTGTTTTTTACAACTCTGCCGGTATTCCGTTTATGCCTACGAGGAAGAACTGTCCCAGGGGTTCTTTACCATCCGAGGAGGAAATCGCATCGGTGTGGCGGGGCACCGGTGTACAGGCGGCTTCACAACCATTACCTCGCTGAATTTACGTGTGGCACGGTGGCTTACCTGTGATCTGCCGGCACCGGTGTGCGAATATCTGACGACAGGAAGCGGAGGACTCCTGGTGGCGGGGGCCCCCGGCAGCGGGAAGACCACTTTTTTGCGCACCTTGGTTCGTTATTTGAGCGATACGGATGAAATTGTTTGCGTGGTGGACGAGCGCGGGGAATTGATGATGTCGGATGACGGACAAGCGCAGCAAAGATTGCCTGTGTGTTGCGATGTCTATACGCGCTGTTCCAAGGCTGAGGGCATACAGATGGCGCTGCGGTGCATGAACCCGCGATACATTGTCTGTGATGAGCTGGGGACGACCGCTGACACTGCTGCTGTGGAGCGGGGGGTGGCGTCGGGAATTTGCTTTCTTGCTTCGGTGCATTGCGATTCTCCGCAGGCGCTGCAGAAAAAGCCGCAGCTGGCACGTCTTTGTGCGACGGGGGCTTTTTCGGCAGTGGCGTTTCTGGATGGAAGGCAGTCACCGGGAAGGGTGTCGCAATGGATATCGCTCTCCTGAAAGTGCTGCTTCGCTTTATGGGAACGATTGTGTTGATGGTCGCAGGCGGCGGAAGCGGTGTGGCGGCGTGCGCAAAGAAAAAGGAGGAGCGGCAGGAAATCTACATGCTGTCCCGTTTGTTTGCATATATGGAGCAGCTTCTTTCCTATCAGGCTCTGACGGGGGAGGAACTGCTGCAGCACGCAAAAATCTATCCGCAATTTCTGCGGTTGGGCATCCAATCGTGTACACGGCTCGAAAGGTTGCCTCTTCCCGAAACACTTTCTCTGCCGTTATGTGAAGAGATTCAAGCGGACTTGCGCAAGCTGTCGCTGGCTCCCCGTGAAACTGCCTGCAAGACGCTGCAGCATATGGCAGCTTTGTGCAGGGAGGCGGCACAGCAAAAAGAGAAAGAAGTACAAGTGGCAGAAAAACTTTGGCCGCGGTTGGGGCTGTGCCTGGGTGCGCTGACTGCAATTCTTTTGTGGTGAGGAATCGTCAGAATGAACATTGATCTGGTGTTTAAAATAGCGGCGACCGGCATTATTGTGGCGGTGTTAAATCAGCTTCTGATTCGCTCAGGGCGGGAGGATCAGGCCATGATGACGACTTTGGCTGGTCTGATTGTCGTTTTGAGCATGCTGGTCAGGCAGATCAGCGATCTCTTTGTGCTGATTAAGGCGCTGTTCGAACTGTGATGGAGAAAAATGTTGTTATGCAAAATGGCCGCCGTGGCGTTTGTGGCGGCAGTACTCAGTCTGGCACTCAAAAAAGACCAGCCGGCATGCGCGTTCTTGGTATCAGTCTGTGCGGCAGTGGGTTTGCTGGCCGTCGTAACACAACAGGTGCAGCCAGTTATGGTCTGGCTGCAAACTTTGGATGGAATTTTGCCGGGCCAGGGAATCGAAACGCTGCTGCGTGTGATGGGCATTGCCCTGGTTGCGCAGCTGGCGGGGGATCTTTGCCGCGAGGCAGGAATGTCCGCGGCTTCTACGGCGATCGAACTTTGTGGAAGAGTCCTGGCTCTGCTGCAGGCGCTGCCTCTTTTACAGGATTTGCTCAGCGCATATGCCGGATATTTGCAATAATATTTTTGCTCCTGCTTTTCCCTTTGCAGGTGGGGGCGGAGAACCTGCCCGATGATGCCGAAAAAATCATTGCAGATGGCAATGCCGCGATGCAAGAGGTTTCCGGCTGGCAATTGCGGGATGTGCTGAACTGGCTTACAGATCTTGCAGGCATGAATCTGCAGGAGCCACTTCGTTTTGTGTGGCAAGTGGGCGGGTATCTGCTTCTGGCAGGTGCACTGGGACTGCTGGTAACCGGAGATACCTGGCACCGTTGTTTGGAATCGGTATCGCTCCTGGGTTTTGGTACGATCAGTTTGGGGGCTATGATGAGCCTTACCGATGCGGTTGTAACCACAGCGCAGAATTGTCAAAACTATCTGATCACATTTGTCCCGGTATATAGCGGTGTGGCGGCAATGGGCGGGCAAAGCGCCGGAGCACTGGTGTACAGCGGTATGTTTTTGACAATGTCAAGCTTTTTGGCGGGGATGATCCGAGTGGTCTTGCTGCCGGTGATGCAGATTTATTTTTGCTTTACGGCTTGTGCCTGCATCTGGGGAAATCCAGGCATCGAGGAAGCTGCGGCTTTGTTCGCAAAAATTCTGCATTGGGCTTTGCGCCTCTGCGGCATTGTATTCGGCACGGTTCTGGGACTGCAGAATATTCTGGCCGGCAGCGTAGATACAGCCGCGCTGCGAACCGGAAAAAGTGTGCTGCAAGGGTTCATCCCCGTTGTCGGGGATGCAGCGGCCGCGGCACTGTCGGGCGCAGCGGCTGCGGTACAGCTGTTGAAAGGCTCGCTGGCACTGGCTGCTCTTGCGGCACTGTCAGTGGCATTTATTCCGATACTGGTGCAGTGCTTGCTATATACGGCTGCCTTTGCTGCGGCCGGAGTGACCGCCTCTCTGTTCGGTCAAAAACAGTGCGGACGTCTGTGCCGGCTATATGGAGAGGGGAGCAGACTCTGTGCTTCGGTCTTGGTCCTGTATTTTTTTATGGCATTTTTGTCCACGGCCTTGCTGTTGCTGACAGGAAATGGGGGATAATCGATGGAAACGGTTCGGCATATGGCACTGGGGTGCTGTGTAATTTCAACGGTAGCGGGCATGATTCGCATTTTCTGGCCGGAAAACAGTTTTGCACCTGTCATAAACGCTGTTTTGGCACTGTATATTATAACGGCAGCTCTGCAGATGGTCCGGGGAACTGACTGGCAGTCTTTGGTGACGGAGCTGTATGCTCTTACGGAGGAGGAACCGCAGGGGGCAATTTCTTACGAATCATATGGGCGCCAGTTGGGACAGGACGCCTCTGCCCAAGCGATTCGCACAGTTTTGAATCAGGCAGGGATTGATGCGGCGGTCCAGATCAAGGACGACACCTGTCAGGTTACGCTGCTGCATCCGAAAGACCGGGATCGTGCGGAGGCTATTCTGAAAACTAGCTGCGGGACACTGTCCTATCAAATCATGGCGGGAGGTGATGCGCCATGAAGGATCGGGAACAACGGCTGCAGGCGTGGTTTCGGCAGGCCAAAGAACTGCTTGGCGATGAAAAAAAGCGGATCAATCTGTTGGTGTGTCTCGGTTTGACAGGACTTGTTTTGCTGGCAGTGCCGGAATGGTTGCCAAAGGAACAAACGCAACCAGAGCTCATTGCCGAAGAGGTCCTTCCCGACTCGGAAGAGTATGCCGTACAATTGCAGGAACGCCTGGAAGAGCTGATTTCGCAGATGGAGGGAGCCGGTGATGCAAAGGTGATGGTGACCATTGCATGCGGTGAAGAAAACATATATGCGACGGACAGCCAGACCGCTTCGGATGGGGCGAACTCCGTCAGCCATGTGTTGCTTGACCATGAGGGATTGGTAGAAACCGTCCAGAACCCGAGCGTGTTGGGAGTGGCGGTTGTGTGCGAAGGTGGGGGAGAAGCAGCCGTACAAAATCAGATATGTGAACTGGTGGAAGCCTTGACCGGTGTGGGAGCCAACCATATTACTGTCGCCAAAATGGCGGCCTCAGAATAAAGGGGGTACATGAAATGAAACACACTGCATCCAAGCAAAGCAAAAGCCGCCGGGCAACCGCGGCCGTAATGGCGCTGGCACTCGGAGCGGCAGTATATCTGAACTGGTCCTTCGCGCGGCAGGCACCGCAGGACCTGACAGCAGCACCGGTTGAGGAAACTGCGGTGGAAACGGCAGCTGCGGCCGAGACGGCGGTCGTGACAGATCCGCTGGAATCGGCGGCAGAAACAGCAGCGGGTACGGAGGATATCGCGGAATCGACCGTAAATAAAAATTATGGGGAAGCGCAGATGGTAAGCGTCAGTCAGGACGCCGGCACAGAATTTTTTGAAGAGGCGCGCCTGTCCCGCAGCAAAGCACGGGATGAAGCGCTGGAGGCCCTGAACGAAGCACTCAAAGACACGTCCGTCAGCGAGGCGGAAAAAAAGGAACTCACCGATAAGCTGAGCACACAAGTCAACAACATTACATTGGAAACAAAGCTGGAAACGCTGATCAAGTCCAAGGGCTTTGCCGACTGCGTAGTCAATCTGGAGGGGGAACGTGCCAACGTCACGGTCATGACGGAAAATGATGCGCTGACGGCTGAGGAAGTCGCCCGGATCAGGGATGCCTTGATGAGTCAGTGCAAAGATCTGGAGGCACAGGACATCACAATCGTGGAGGTAAAATAACCCTTCAATCGGTTGCAAACGGTATGGTTTTGTGGTAAACTAAACTATACTATAAGAAATAGTGGCCCGATGTACGGGCTGCATGCAACGGGAGGGTATACAACATGGATGTGCAGAATACCATCGGGGGCAGCTTGCAGATTTCGACGGATGTTTTGGCCAAGATCGCTCGTCTGGCTGCGTTGGAAGTTGGCGGCGTTGCCGAGGTGACCACCGGAAACGGCCAGAATGTGCGTCGGCTGCTGAGCCGTACCGGGTTGCAGAAGCCGGTCAGCGTTTCTCTGGAGGACGGTGTTGCCGCCGTGACCGTGCATCTGACGGCAAGCTATGGCCAGAAGATCATGCCGTTGTGTGAAAAAGTGCAGGAAAACGTCAAACAGACGATTCAGAATATGACGGGGATTACGGTGTCCCGCGTAGATGTTCTGGTGGTCGGTCTGGCACAACCCGAAGCACAGGACTGAAGAAGAGAAGGACAGGAAACCAAGTATGGGAAAAAAGCTCACCCGCCGCGAATCCCGTGAGGCGGCTTTTCTGACGGCATTTGCCGCCACGTTTGAACCCGAAATGCCCACCCTGCCGGCGGGCGCTGAACAGCCGGAGGCAGACGCTTTTGCGCGGCAGCTTTTGGCGGCAATGAATGACCATTCTGAAGAATTGGATGCATTGATTGCAGGTCATCTGAAAGGGTGGACCCTGAATCGGGTGCCGCGTGTCAGTTTGGTTGCGCTTCGGTTGGGGCTGGCGGAAATGCTGTATGGTGAAGAACAAAAGCCCGGCGTAGCCATCAATGAGGCAGTGGAACTCGTTAAAAAATATGGTGCCGATAACGACTATCAGTTTGTCAACGGTTTGCTTGGCACGGTGGCCCGTGAGCGGGAAGAGCACCCGGAAGCAACATGCTGACGCTGGGAATCGATACCAGCAATTATGCAACCTCTCTGGCTGTGTTTGACACAAATGCCGGAGAGGTTGTTTGTGATTGCAAAAAGTTTTTGCCAGTCAAAGCCGGGCAGATGGGGCTGCGCCAGAGTGATGCCTTGTTCCACCACACCAGTGCTTTGCCGCAGATGCTGCTGGAGTTGGGAGAAAAAACGGATTTGTCCCGTATTGGGGCCGTAGGGGTTTCTGCAAAGCCACGCCCGGTAGAAGGATCGTATATGCCTTGCTTCCTGGCAGGAGTCAATACGGCTACGGCGTTCGCACTGGCCCGAAAAATTCCGATGTTCAAGACAACGCATCAGCAGGGGCACATTGCTGCAGCGCTGTTCGCTACCGGGGTGCATTCTCTTTTTATGCAGGAGGCGTTGGTATTCCACGTGTCTGGTGGAACTACGGATCTTTTACTTTGCCATGGAGCGGATACGGTTGTTCCGCTGGGAACCAGCAGCGATCTTTACGCGGGCCAGGCGGTTGATCGTCTGGGAGTAAAACTGGGCTATCCGTTTCCGGCTGGCGTTTACGTGAGCGAGCAAGCGGCCCTGTGTGCAGAGAAAATCCGTCCCAAAGTCAGTGTGCGGGGCATGGAATGCAGCTTATCCGGGTTGGAAAACCAGTGCAATAGAATGTTGGAGGAAGGGAAAAACGCATCCTACGTCTGCAAATACTGTCTTTTGTGCATTGGGGAAACTCTCGTGCGGATGGCAGGCACCGCGCTGCAGGAGCATCCGGGATTGCCGGTGATTTTTGCGGGTGGTGTGATGAGCAGTGATTTGATCCGAACCTATGTAATGCACCGGGTGCCCGGTGCGCATTTTGTGCCAGGAAAATTTGCCAGCGACAATGCGATTGGAATTGCTGTTCTGGCGGCCAAGGAGAATCAGGCATGGCCGATTTTATCAATGTAACTACACTGAACCATCTGGCAAAGAATGTACTCGCACAGTGCGAACCGTTGAACGACCTGATTGTATGCGGGGAGGTTTCCGGCTTTACAAGGCATTACAAAAGCGGGCACTTGTATTTTACCTTGAAAGATGAAAACGCAAGTGTTAAATGCGTGATGTTCCGTAATCAGGCGAGGCTCCTGAATTTTGAACCGCAGAATGGGATGCTGGTTCTGGCATACGGCCATGCCACTATTTATGAACGGGACGGTGCATTTCAACTCTATGTGGACTACATGCGCCCGTTCGGAGCCGGTGCGGCGCAGATGGCTTTTGATGCCCTGTACAAAAAACTGGAAGCGGAGGGACTGTTTGCTCCGGAACGAAAGCGCCCATTACCGCCGGTTCCGCACTGCATCGGCGTTGTAACGAGCAAGACCGGTGCAGCCTGGCAAGATGTACAGAACGTGATTGGGCGTCGCTGGCCGATGGTCAAGCTGTTGCTTGCACCGGTCAATGTTCAGGGCCTCGAAGCAGAACGCAGTATTGTGGCAGGTATCCGTGCGCTGGATCGGGATCCTCGGCCGGAACTGATTCTGGTCACACGGGGAGGCGGCAGCAAAGAAGATCTCTGGATTTTTAACAGCGAGCGCATCGCCCGGGAAGCAGCCGCTTGTCATAAACCGGTAGTTTCTGCTGTGGGACACGAGATCGATACTACCATTTTGGATTACGTGGTAGATCTGCGTGCACCGACACCTTCAGCTGCGGCGGAACTGTGTGTTCCGGATCAGGCGGAAGTTTTGCAAAAAATATCCGTTTTGCAGCGGAATATTCAAAATAATATACAGAATCATATCCAAATATGCTATAATAAATATACAATGGCATCTGTACGGCAAGCATATCAGCATCAGGTGCAGAAGACTGCACGTTTTGCGCAGGAATTGAAGCGTGCCAGCAGTCTGATTCAACAGGCACAGCGGCATCAGATTGCACTTTCTGACAGTGCACTGTCCGCCGCTGCGGCGTTGGCAGAATCTTTGAATCCTTACGGAATTTTGGCGCGTGGATATACGATCGTCAAGCGTGGGGGTGAGGTGCGGCCGGTGGAGGACTTGCTGCCGGGCCAACAAATTCAGGTACAGGGGGACTGTGCCGAGGCCGATTGCCTTGTGCAGTCAGTGCGGGAAATCCACAGACAGGAGAACAAGGGGATATGAAACAACCAAAATCCTTCGAGGAAGGGATGCAGCGTCTGCAGGATCTTTTGACGGTTCTGCAGGATGATACAACACCGCTGGCGCAATCGGTGAAATTGTACGCGGAAGCAGCCGGATTGATTGCGTACTGCAAGCAGACTTTGGATGAAGCAAAACTCCGGGTAGAGGAAATCGATGCCGAACTGGCAGAAAAAACAGGAGAAACTGTATGACACAGCAAGAATACCGCGCCTGTTTTACGAAATGGGCGCAGATGTCAGAAGAGCGCCTGGAAAAACTGTGTGATGAGTATCTTCCGCAGAAAGCGGAGATCGGGCAGGCTGCCCGTTACAGCCTGCTGGGGGGCGGTAAAAGAATTCGGGCCGTGTTGGCGCTGTCTGCCTGTGAGCTGGCTGGAAAGCCGGCGGAACTTGCCCTTGATTATGCCTGCGCATTGGAGATGCTGCACTGCTATTCTCTGATCCACGATGACATGCCCTGTATGGACAACGATGATTTTCGTCGCGGACGTCCCAGCTGCCATAAACAATACGGCGAAGCAACGGCACTGTTGGCAGCGGATGCACTTGTGACAGCAGCCTTTGAAGTGATTGCTCAGGCAGAGCTTTCGCCGGAAAGCCGCTGCCGTGCGGCTGCGGTGCTGGCCAAAGCGGGCGGTGCGCGTGGAATGCTGTACGGCCAGGAACTGGACAAAAAATATGAAGCGCAGTCTGCCACTGAGCAGCAGCTGCTGGAATTGCATGCCCATAAAACTGGAGCGCTGATTCTGGCGGCAGTGGAGCTTGGCTGCATCGCGGCTGATGCGGCACCTGCCACAAGGCAGGCATTGCAGCGTTATGCTGCAGAGCTGGGGCTGGTGTTCCAGATCGTAGACGACATTCTGGATGTGACTTCCACGACCGAGGAACTGGGGAAGCCGGTGGGAAGCGATGAAGAAAACGACAAGACGACTTTTGTTTCGCTCTACGGATTGGAAGGTGCCCGCCATCTGGCACAGCACCATAATGAAAGCGCTTTGGCAGCTTTACGGGAACTGGGACCGGCCGCCGACTTTATGGAACGTCTGGCAACGGATCTGCTGCAACGGAAAAAATAAGGATGTGACTGCATGACATTGCTGCATACGGCTTTGAGTTGGAATTTTGTGCTGGTTACGGCGCTATGCGCGTCCTTGCTGGCACAGCTGATCAAAGTGTTGCTGAATCTGTTTACTTTTCACCGCTTTATTGCAGAGCGTATATGGGGTGCTGGCGGTATGCCCAGTTCCCACTCGGCCACAGTCTGTGCAATGGTTGTGGCTACGGGGCGATACTGCGGGGTGAGTTCCTCCCAGTTCGCCATCGCGGCGGTTTTGTCCATCATTGTTATGTACGATGCCATGGGGGTCCGCTATGAGACTGGCGAGCAAGCGAAACTGCTGAACCGGATGTTCAGTGAATGGGTAGACCAGGGAGCGGCGTCTTTCCCGTTTTTGGGTGGCAAAAAATTGAAGGAGATGGTCGGTCATACACCGATTGAAGTTCTGACCGGCGCTGTTCTGGGAATTGCGCTGGGATTTGCCATGCCGATGGTATGATTGTCTAAAAACTACTGCGAGGTGCTGAAAAATGGCTTATCCGCTTTTAGAGCGTATTCAGGCGCCGGGAGATGTGAAATTACTGGCAGAAAATGATCTGCCGCAGTTGTGCGAAGAAATTCGCCAGTTCCTGATCCAAAGCGTTACATCTACGGGGGGGCATCTTTCCTCCAATTTGGGGGTTGTGGAACTGACGGTGGCACTGCACCGTACATTGGACTTACCTCAGGATAAACTCCTGTTTGATGTGGGACATCAATGTTATACGCATAAACTGCTGACCGGACGAAGAAATGGTTTTGCAGCGTTGCGCCAGAAAGAAGGAATTTCAGGATTCCCCAACCCGAAAGAAAGCGACTGTGATACTTTTGTGGCCGGGCATGGAAGCGCGGCTCTTTCCACGGCAATCGGCATTGCCCGGGCCAAAAAAATCAAACAGGAACCCGGTAAGGTCGTAGTGATCGTCGGAGACGGAGCATTCACCGGCGGCATGGTCTATGAGGGTATGAACAATGTCAGCAAGCTGAACAACCTGATTGTGATCCTTAATGATAATAAGATGTCCATCTCCAAAAATGTTGGTCAGATGGCCAATTATCTGACCAAGCTGCGCACCGATCCCAAGTATTTCCATGCGAAAGCGCAGATGGAAACGATGCTGGACAGTATCCCGGTGATTGGCGATACGCTGGTACGAGCACTTCAGGGCGGGAAACAGCTGGTGCGTCGAGGCATTTACCATTCCACCATGTTCGAGGAAATGGGCTTTCAATATATTGGCCCGGTAGATGGTCACGATGTGATTATGCTGGAACAGATGCTGAACAATCTGCGGGAACAGTTTGCGCCGATTTTCCTGCATGTGGTCACGCAAAAGGGTAAAGGCCTCAAACAGGCGGAAGAGAACCCGGGCGAATTCCACGCAGTTTCTTCGATAGACCTCAATCACCTGACGGACCCGGAACTTTCCCCGAAAGATTCTTTCTCCACGATTTTTGGTTCGACCTTGGCAGAACTGGGAAAAGAGGAGCCGCGTCTGTGCGCCATCACGGCTGCCATGAAATACGGAACCGGTCTGAATTTCTTCAAGCATGCCCATCCGGAGCGATTCTTCGATGTAGGCATGGCAGAAGAACATGCCGTCAGTTTCTCTGCCGGGCTGGCGAGCCAGGGGCTTTTGCCTGTCGTGGCAATTTATTCAACATTTTTCCAGCGGGCTTACGATCAGATTATTCACGATGTAAATCTGATGAAGCTGAATGTTTTGTTTGCTGTGGATCGTGCTGGGCTGGTTCCCGGAGACGGAGAAACCCATCAGGGAATTTATGATACGGCATTTTTCAGTCAGATCGGCATTCCGGTATATGCCCCTGCCAACTATGAGGAGCTTAAGTACTGGCTTCGGTATCTGGTGATGGAGGCGCGTGGCCCCCGTGCCATTCGATATGCCCGCGGCGAACAGAAACCAGCACTGGAAGCATTACCTTGTACGGGCAATGCCTATGACAAGATCGAGTCTCGGGAAGGCGCCCGTATCGCACTGGTGAGTTACGGCGCACAGACAGAGGAAATCATTGCAGCCTGCGATCTGTTGCAGCAGAAGCAACTTGCTACGGACTGTTTTAAACTGGTCCGGCTGTATCCGCTGCCGGAGGAAATCTGTGAAGCGCTGCGTTCCTACGATATGGTTCTCTTTGCGGAGGATTCCATTCGCACCGGAAGTATCGGGGAGCAGTTGTGCTTTGCTTTGCACCAGGCAGGCTGGAAGGGGGATTATCTGCTGCATGCGGTGGATAACACCCATCTTCTGCATGCTAACGTGCCGCAGCTGCGTCGGGATCAAGGGTTGGATGCAGCGGCGCTGGCTGCCGATGTACTGGCCCGGGTAAAGGAGAAACAGATATGAGCAAGATCCGTTTGGATCAGTATTTGTGTCAGCATGGCCTGGTGCAGAGCCGGGAACGAGCCAAAGCGCTGATTATGTCCGGCATTGTCTTTGTCGATGAACAGAAAGTGGACAAGGCCGGTGAGATGATTGCGGAGGACGCCAAGGTAGAAGTGCGCGGGCATGATATCGGATATGTGAGCCGAGGCGGTTTGAAACTGGAGAAAGCCATGCAGGTGTTTCCGATGCGTCCCGATGGCAAGGTTTGTATGGATATTGGTGCATCCACCGGAGGCTTTACCGACTGTATGCTGCAAAATGGGGCGGTCAAGGTTTATGCGGTGGATGTGGGATATGGGCAGCTGGCCTGGAGTTTGCGTACCGATTCTCGCGTCGTCAACATGGAGCGGACAAACATCCGTAATGTAAAGCCGGAAGACCTTACAGAGTCGATTTCCTTTTTCAGCGTGGATGTTTCCTTTATTTCTCTCAAACATATTTTCCCGGTGGCGGACCAGATCTGCACCCCCGATGCGGTGGGTGTCTGTCTCGTTAAACCCCAGTTTGAGGCCGGCCGGGAAAAGGTGGGCAAAAAAGGCGTCGTTCGCGATCCGGCAACCCATCGGGAAGTGTTGGAAATGGCCCAGGAGTATGCGCTGTCCAATCATTTTACGGCGGCTGGCCTGGACTTTTCCCCTATCAAGGGACCGGAAGGAAATATCGAATTTTTAATGTATGTACAGCACTGTGAAACGCCGTTGCCTCTGCCGGAAGGTAAGATCGCGGAAGTGGTTGGTGCTGCCCACGCTGCACTGGATAAGGCACCCAATTTACATTGACAGAAAGGACGACATACATGGCGGTCTTGCTGATTCCAAATGTAACCAAAGACCAAGGCCTGGCCATTACAAAACAAGCCGCAGATTTATTGCTGCAATATGGTCAGTCGGTTTTGTTGACGGATCAGGTGAATGTGCCGGAGTTTTTCCCGCAGGTCACAGTTCTGCCTGAGCCGCAGGCATATCAGCGGGCGGATGCGGTCCTCACGATTGGCGGAGATGGTACGCTTCTACGCAGCGGCCATGCCTGTGTTCATTACCGAAAACCTGTGTTGGGAGTGAACCTAGGACGCACTGGTTTTCTTGCCACCTGCGAAGTGGAAGAAATGCCGGAGAAACTCCGCCGCCTTGCGGATGGTGAGTATATGCTTGCCAAACGTGGACTTTTGTCGGCAGAGATTCCGCAGGCAGACTGGCAAAGAAAGGCCATCAATGATTTGGTTGTATTCGGCGAGACACGGATGCACCCCATGGACTACAGTGTGTATTGCGATGGCTCTTTTGTCAGCAGCTACCGCAGTGACGGCCTGATTGTTGCAACGCCTACGGGCTCTACGGCCTATTCCTTCTCGGCGGGCGGGCCGGTACTGGACGGTATGGCAGATGTGATGGTGCTGACGCCGGTATGTGCCCATAATGTGCATACGGCACCGCTGGTTTTCGCCGCAAACCGTACGCTGGAGATTGTTGCGGATGCCGAGAATCGGGATGTCTGCTATGCCTGCGCCGACAGTGGTCCCCGCCATGCTCTTCTGCCTGGACAGAAAATCAGTATTACGGCAGCGCCGGGAAAGCTGCAACTGATTACATTTGAAGAATCTGAACAATTTTGTGCCATAGAAAATAAGCTCATGAGGAGATGATTCCGTTGAAAAGTGCGCGCCATCAGGCAATTTTGGATTTGATCGAAAAGCATCCCATTGACCGGCAGGAAGATCTGCTGGCTCATCTGCGGGAAGCCGGCTTTGATGTAACACAGGCCACGGTTTCGCGCGACATCCGTGATTTACAGCTAGTCAAGGTCGCCGATGCGGATGGCCGCTATCGATATATGCCTGCAGCTGCTTCCGGCAAGGTGACCCATTCTCCCAGCCGCTTTGAAATGATTTTTCGGGAATCGGTTCTTAAAGTGGATTACGCCGGGCATATGGTGCTGGTCAAGTGTTTTTCCGGTATGGCGAATGCGGCCTGCGAGGTTTTTGATGCCAAACAATGGAACAATGTAGTCGGCACGCTCTCAGGCGACGATACGTTTTTTATCCTGATGCGCACGGAAGAAGATGCGGCCGAGATCTGCCAGGCGCTGCAGCAATATGCGCGCCGCGGCTAAGAAGTTGCATCGTGACGGGGGAGGAGCTGGCCTATGCTGGCAAACCTGAAAATTGAAAATGTGGCGGTAATTGAAAAAGCGGAAGTCGCCTTTACGCCGGGACTGAATGTTCTGACGGGCGAAACCGGTGCGGGTAAATCCATTCTGATCGATTCCATCAATGCAATTCTGGGCAACCGCACATCTCGTGAATTGGTGCGAAGCGGCGCGCAGAAAGCCTGTATCTGGGCCACTTTTGAATCGATTCCCAAATCAGTACAGGAAAAGCTGGAGAAAAGCGGATATGAGGCATCCGAGGATCTGCTTTTGTATCGCGAAATCAACGTTGAAGGGAAAGGTAGCTGCCGCATCAACGGTATGCCTGCGACAGCCAGCGTGGTCCGGGATATTTCTTCCGGTCTGCTGGCTATACACGGGCAGCATGACAGCCAAAGTCTGACCAATCCGGCACTGCACCTTGGTCTTTTGGACCAGTATGCGCAAAGCAGGGCTCTTTTTACACAGTATTACCAGTGCTACCGTGAACTGGTGACAGTAAAACGACAGCTGGATTCGTTGAACGCCAATGAGGCGGACAAACAGCGCCGAATCGAGGCATTGACAGCCGAAATTGATAGCATCGATGCCGCAGCTCTACAACCGGGAGAAGAGAAGACTCTGCAGGAACGTAAAAATGTCATTACGCATGCACAGAGTATTTTGCAAGGAATTACGGCTGCCCACCTGGCCTTGGCAGGTGATGAGGACGGGGAACAAGCCGGTGCGGCGGATCTGTTGGGCGGTGCGGTAGACGGTATGCAGAATGCGTCGCGTCAGGATGAAAGTCTGATGCCGATGGCAGAACGCCTGCAGGAATTGTATTATTCGGCGCGTGAGTTGGCGACCGATCTTGCGGATCGACTGGATGCCTATGATTTCGATCCGGCAGAACTTGATCAGATTGAGAGCCGCCTGGATACCATTTATCGCCTGAAACAAAAATTTGGTATGGAAGTAGAAGAAATCCTTTCCAGGCGGGAACAGGCGGCAGAAGAGCTGGAAAATTTCCAATCTTCCGACCAGAAAATTGCGGAACTGAAAGCACAAATGCAATCGCTTTACGCGAAAGCCAAAAAGGCGGCGGAATCTTTGACACAGAGCCGCCTTAAAGGCTTCACAGCGATGAACAAAGAAATGAAGGCAGCGCTGGAATTTCTGAATATGCCGGGAATCCGGTTTGCCTTGCGCCATACGCGAGGTCCGCTTTCCTCTCACGGACAGGATACGGTAGAGTTTCTGATTTCTACCAACCCCGGAGAAGAGCCGAAACCGTTGGCAAAAATTGCGTCTGGCGGTGAATTGTCTCGCATTATGCTGGCCTTTAAGAGTGCCTTGGCGGATCGTGATGCCTTGCCCACCGTAATTTACGATGAGATCGACACCGGTGTTTCCGGTCTTGCTGCGGGACGCATCGGACAACTTCTTCATCAGACCGCGCAAGGCCGGCAGGTTCTTTGCATCACGCACACGCCTCAGGTGGCGGCGTTTGCAGACAACCAGTTGTTGATTCAGAAAAATGTACGCCAAGATCGTACCTATACTGAGATTCATACGCTTGATATGGATGGCCGTGTCCAAGTATTGGCCCGTATGATTTCCGGTGATAAGGTGACGGATCTGAGCCTGGCCAACGCCCGGGAACTGATCGAAAAATCCAGATGACAGACGGCCGCCTTGACTTTCCAGAGCGTGTGTGTTACAGTTATACCAATGAAATGCGATGAAGGAAATAAGTACCTGCTGTATGGGTGTCTCAGAGAAGTTCCGGTTGGTGCAAGGAACTGGCAAACGGCGGCATGGGAATACATTCCGGAGCAGTAGGCTGAACGCAGACAAAGGCAAGTAGGCTGTGCCGTGTACGCACGTTACAGCGTTTGGGTGTCGTGGCTCCCTTTGGTTGCTGCACCCGCGAAGGCTCATAACCGTGAGGTGTGAGCAAAACAGAGGTGGTACCGCGAAATTTCGCCCTCTGCCAAATTCTTACATTTGGCAGGGGCTTTTTCTTTTGCCCTTGCCGCAGCAGACAGGAGGATTTTTATGACGATTTATGATGAACTCAAAGCGCGCGGCCTGATTGCGCAGGTAACGGATGAGGAAGAAATCAAGGAACTCATCAACAACGGAAAGGCAACCTTTTATATCGGCTTTGACTGCACGGCAGACAGTCTGACTGCCGGACATTTTATGGCGCTCACTCTGATGAAACGTCTGCAAATGGCTGGGAACCGTCCTATTGCACTGATTGGCGGCGGTACGACGATGATTGGCGATCCCTCTGGACGCAGTGATATGCGAAAGATGCTGACGAAGGAAGATATTGCACATAACGCCGAGTGCTTTAAGCGCCAGATGGAACGCTTCGTTGAGTTCGGCGAAGGAAAAGCGTTGATGCTCAACAATGCGGATTGGCTTCTCAATCTCAACTATGTGGAACTGCTTCGTGAAGTGGGGGCTTGCTTCAGCGTCAACAATATGCTCCGCGCTGAATGCTACAAGCAGCGTATGGTCAACGGACTTTCCTTCTTGGAATTCAACTATATGATCATGCAGAGCTACGACTTCTACTACATGTTCCAGCATTACGGCTGTAATATGCAATTCGGTGGCGATGATCAGTGGAGCAACATGCTGGGCGGTACCGAGCTGATCCGCCGGAAACTGAACAAAGATGCCTACGCTATGACCATTACGCTGCTGACGGACTCTCAGGGCAAGAAGATGGGGAAAACGGCCGGAAATGCCGTCTGGCTGGACCCCAATAAGACCAGTCCGTTCGATTTTTACCAGTACTGGCGCAATGTGGGAGATGCAGATGTTTTGAAATGCATCCGCATGTTAACTTTCCTGCCGCTGGAGCAGATTGATGAGATGGATCACTGGCAGGGAGAGCAGCTGAACCAGGCCAAGGAGATTCTTGCCTATGAACTGACCAAGATGGTCCATGGCAAAGCGGAAGCAGAGAAGGCCCAGCAGACAGCGCGTGGGCTCTTCAGCGGAGCTGCCGACCATGAGAATATGCCCAGCACGGTTCTGGATGCCTCTCTTGTCAAGGACGGAGCGGTTGGCCTGCTGGCAGCGATGGTAGCGGCGGGGCTTTGCGGCTCTAATCGGGAGGCACGCCAGCTGGTACAGCAGGGCGGCGTACTCGTTGATGGGGAAAAGGCCAACGATCCCAAGATGACGCTCAGCGAAGAAGCGCTTCGAGCCGGTGTGGTTATCAAAAAGGGAAAAAAGGTTTATCATAAGGTAATGCTGTAAAAGCCAAAACAGGGTGTATCTGTGTGGAACGCGGATACACCCTGTTTTGGCAAAAGATGCAGACTTCCCAGCGGATTTTCTTGCCCGGGGAGAAAAAATAGGCTATAATAAAAGAAGTCTATAGTCGAGGAGGCTGTCATGCCCAAAGACAAACTGAAAACCGTTTATGTCTGTACCCAGTGCGGCGAGACCAGTCCGCGATGGCTGGGCCGGTGTCCTTCCTGTGGAGCCTGGAATACCATGACGGAGGATGTTGTGGCGGAACCGGTCAAGTACTCTTCCTCACGGGGCGGGGCAACTCCGCGTGTTCCGGGGCAGACGACACTGACACCGCATAAGCTGAAAAATATCAGTACAACAGAAGAAAAAAGTCGAATCATTACTGGAATCAGTGAACTGGATCGGGTTCTGGGCGGCGGCATTGTCATTGGAAGTGTCATACTGATCGGCGGCGAGCCGGGAATTGGTAAATCTACGATTCTGCTGCAGCTTTGCGGCGAAGTGAGCAAGACCAAAAATGTGCTATATGTGACAGGCGAGGAATCTGTACGGCAGATTAAATTGCGCGCGGTACGCCTGGATGTTCCACAGGAAAATATTTCTCTGGTGGCGGAGAGTGATGTTGATGAAATTTGTGGGTTGATTGAATCCATGAAGCCGGATCTTGTGGTAATCGATTCGATCCAAACCATGCGGTGCACAGACATCGCCTCTTCGTCCGGAACGGTCAGCCAGGTGAAAGAGAGCACGGCTCGTTTCCTGAACGTAGCCAAGACACTGGAAATTCCCACATTTATTGTGGGACATGTCAATAAAGATGGCGCTATTGCAGGCCCGAAGGTCATGGAACACATTGTGGATACGGTACTTTATTTTGAAGGTGACAAGACTTTACCGTATCGGGTGTTGCGGGCTGTCAAAAACCGTTATGGATCAACGAATGAGATCGGCATGTTTGACATGACTGGTCGCGGGCTGGCCCAGATTGACAACCCGTCCCAGGTTATGCTGGAAGGTCGTCCCCTGGGGATCAGCGGAACCTGCGTTGCCTGTGTGATGGAAGGCACTCGTCCGGTTTTGAGTGAGATCCAGGCGCTGGTCACCAAAACGAGTTTTCCCAGCCCGCGCCGGACGGCAAGTGGTTTCGACTACAATCGGATGTATTTGCTATTGGCTGTGCTGGAAAAACGTGCCGGATATTCCTTTGCCAATCAGGATGTGTATATCAATATCGTGGGCGGGCTGAAACTGGATGAAACCGCCTGTGATTTGCCTACGTGTATGGCATTGGCATCCAGTTTGCTGGATCTGCCGATCGGGGAAAAAACCTTTGCGGTCGGAGAAGTGGGGCTTGGCGGCGAAATTCGCAGTGTACCACATCTGGAAACTCGTCTGCGGGAGGCGCAGCGTGTGGGCTTTGATACCGCCATTGTTCCCAAACACAATCTAAAGCTGATTGATCCGGCGCAGTTCCCGGGATTAAAGCTAGTAGGGGTTTCTTATCTGCGCGAAGCCATCAATACGATAAAACTGAAATGAGGAAAGATCATGCCTGAACACAACGAACAAAAGGCCCCGGCTTTCAACCCGGAGCTGAAGAAAACCATTGCGGCGTTCAAAAAAGAAAACAGTCCGCAGAACCTAAATGCCGTGATCAATGAACTGGTGAAATCTCCTTTGCTTACTCCGGCTATGTTTGATCTTCAGGGGGCTCCGGCTCCTAAGCCGGGACCGGATGGTCGGGTGCAGTTACCTAAAAATACCAAAATCAGCTTGGTGATGATCAATAGCAAGGAAGGCAAGCACTATTATCTGGCTTTCAGCGATTGGGATGCTGTACACGAGTGGCAGAACAAGGTTCCCCAGCAGGGACGGCAGATCATGATGCTTCGCTTTGACGATTTTGCCAACATGCTGCAAAAGAATAAAGAGGCCTCAGGGTTGGTTCTGAATCCGGGGGAAAACAGCCTTCGCCTTGAGGCCCCGCTGATCGAGTCGGTGAAAAAGCAGAAGGATGCTATGGCAAAGGCCAGGGAAGCCGCAACTATTCATCCCGGCGACAAAGTAACGATTGTGGAACCCACGGTTCTGGCAGACGAACTGGTGGATCCGATCTGCGAAGTGCTTGCACAGGCGCCTGGAGTCGGATCAGCGTATCTGCAGATTATGATTGTAAACGAAACCCGTAAATGCTATTTGCTGGTTTTGGATGGTCCCAAGGACGATAAGCTTTTTGCTGCCGTTGCGCAGGCGGCGCGCCCTTACTTGGCGGGGCGTAAACCGCAGATGGATCTAACCATTACTACATCGGTTTCTCCGCTGGGACAGCAGGGAATGCGTGGCAGTGAACCGTTTTATCGCAAGGGGATCGGTCGCGTTCTGGAGGAGGACGACGACGAATGAACGTGAAACGCCTGCTGGATTGCACACCTGGGGAATTGGCTCATTACGGAAAAGCGGAACTTTTGCAGGCGATTGCAGGCAGTGAAGGACGTGTTCTGGCATGCGAGACGATTGGCTTGACACCACCCCTTTTGGTGGATGTGACCAATGCAGAATATGCAGCCTCCTTGAGCGCTGATATTTTGTTGCTCAATATGTTTGATGTGCGTCAGCCGACGATTCAGGCGCTGCCGAAAGTTCCGCCTGCCGATACCGTTCGTGAGCTCAAACGGCTTACCGGTCGGATCATCGGGATTAATCTGGAACCTACTACGGAAGAAATGGCACGAGTCAATGCAGGCACGCTGTGGGCAATGAAGGCGGGACGTCTGGCAACAGCGGAAAATGCAAAGATTGCAGCGGATATGGGTGTGGATTTGATCGTTTTGACGGGAAATCCCGGCAACGGTGTCAGCAATGAAGCGATTGAAAAGGCGCTGCGGGAAATTACTGCTGCAGTTGGCGACCGCGTGATGCTGGCTGCTGGAAAAATGCATGCCTCCGGGATTGTCGGCGAAGGTGGAGAAAACATCATGACCGAGCCTGACGCACAGGCTTTTATGGAGGCCGGAGCGGATATTATTCTGTTGCCGGCACCTGGAACGG
The DNA here is from genome assembly GCF_025152575.1 of Subdoligranulum variabile. NCBI lineage: Bacteria > Bacillati > Bacillota > Clostridia > Eubacteriales > Oscillospiraceae > Subdoligranulum > Subdoligranulum variabile. The sequence goes on from NZ_CP102293.1 coordinate 3,124,891, forward strand.
TCCCGTGCATTACGCAGGGATATGCCCATCGCTTGATTGAAACGGTACATAATCACGGAAAACTGGCAATGACAGCCATCGGAACATCCCAGGAAGGTGCAGATGTGGCGACGATTCGACAGATTGCTTTGCTGTGTAAAATGGCAGGGGCGGATATTCATCATATTGGCGATACTGGTGTGCCGGGAATGGCACTACCGCAGAATATTCTGGCCTACTCGATTGCAATCCGTGGGGAGAGACATACCTATCACAAGATGGCGCAGTCGGTAAATCGATAAAGGATATACAGAACAGAAAAAAGCAACGTGTCTGGCTTTGTGCCGGATACGTTGCTTTTTGCGTATTGTCACAAACAAAACCCCGCCGCGGGGCAGTCACTTACAAAAGTTGGCCGAGCGGCGGGGGAGGAAAGAGAATGAGAGAAGAATTACTTCTTCTGAACGTACTTCAAGCAGTCGAGCATAACAGCAACGAGAATGATGATGCCGGAGAAGACGAACTGCAGGTTGGTATCAATACCGAGGGTGGTCAGAGAGTAGGTCAAAGCGGTGAAGATGAAGACGCCGACCACTACGCCGGAGATCTTACCGATACCGCCGGTGAAAGAGACACCACCAACAACGCAAGCGGCGATGGCGTCCATCTCCCAGCCCTGACCGTAAGCGGCAGAACCGGAACCGACCATGCGAATGCATTCCAGCCAAGAGCCAAAGCCATAGAGGATACCGGCCAGGATGAACGCACCAACCGTAACGCGGAAGACCGAGATGCCGGAAACAGCAGCAGCCTCAGGGTTGCCGCCGACGGCAAACAGATTCTTGCCAAAGGTGGTTTTGTTCCAGATGAACCAGACAATCACAACAGCTGCAATAGCCCACAGAATGATGGTGGGGAAGCCGCCGATCTTGGGGATGATCATACTGGGAATCGTCGTCTCAATAGCACCGAAGGAAACACCTTTGGTAGAGTAAGTAACCAGACCAAAGATGACCAGCATGTTGGCCATGGTAGAAATAAAGGGGTGCATCTTGAACTTTGCTGTGAAGAAACCTGCGATGGTCGTGAAGATCGTGCACAGGACGATACAAACGATCAGAGCGAGGAAAACACGGACAATAACCGGCAGCCCCGTGAAGTCGAAGATGTGACCAAAGACGGAGCCGGTATTGATCCCCTGGTGCATGACGATGGTAGCGGCGGTCATACCCATACCGACCATACGGCCGATAGAAAGGTCTGTGCCAGCCAGCAAAATCAGACCTGCAACACCAAGTGCCAGGAACATACGCGGCGAAGCCTGCTGCAGAATGTTCAGGATATTATTGACTGTCAGCAGCTGCACATTCTTCACAATCGGGGTGATGATGCACAGAGCGATGAAGATAACAATAATCGCCAGATACAGGCCGTTCTTCAGCAGGAAGTCGCGGCGATTGAAGGTATACTTGTAGTTTTCCCAACGCTGCGCCATGGACTCCGCAAAGGTGAATTTGGACATGCGGAGCATATCGATCAGGTGATATTTGTGATCGAAAGCGGCGTGCTGGCGATCTTTGACGGCCTGCAGATCTTTATCACGCTGCATTTTGGCGTCAAACAGACGATTCTTATGGACGTATTTCTCGTCCTTGATTTCCTGCTGGTCGGTCAGCTTGGAAACGGTCGCCTGATGCTCTTTCTGAAGCTGGGCAACCGCAGCTTGATACTTCTGCTGTGCGGCAACCTTTTCTTCTTTACAGCTGGCGACAACGTACCGATAATACTCGGAGTCGTAATGCTCTTTCAGATAGGCTTCGGCATCCGCGATCAGCTTGGAAACCTGATCCTTGTTTTTGGCTTCTACAGCCTTGGCAGCTTCCAGCTCAGCCTTCATGCGGCTTTCGCGCTGGGCTTTTTCCTCGGCAGTGTAGATGCGATCACGCTTGAGGTTATCCAGATCATTCGTGAGGTTGACAACCTTGTCTGTGCCATCAGCGCGAAGATCGTTGATTTGTGCCTGAATTTTGCCGACGTAGTCGTCAATCGGCTTGCGAAGTTCGGCTTCCCGCTCCGCAGTAAGAATTGTACTATTTGCCATTTGTTTTATCCCCCACTCACAGGTATTTCGCACTCAGTCTCAGAAGCTCTTCCTGGTTTGTGTCTTTTGTATTGACGATACCGGAAAGATGTCCGTTGGACATGACACCGATGCGGTTGGTAATGCCGAGGATTTCCGGCATCTCAGAGGAGACGACGATAACCGTCTTACCTTGCTTGGCCATCTGGATGATCAGTTCATAAATTTCGTATTTGGCTCCGACGTCAATGCCGCGGGTAGGTTCATCCATCATGAAAACCTGCGGCTCACGTTCGAGCCATTTGCCGAAGATGACTTTCTGCTGGTTACCACCGGACAAACTGGAAATCATGTCATCCGGTCCCATACATTTGGTATGCATGATCTTGATTTCCTTGTTGGTCGCCTTGACCATCTTGGGATTGGAAAGTGCCACGCCGGATTTGTACTGATTCAGATTGGCAATCGTGGTATTGAAGGTAAGATCGCATTTCAGGAACAAACCGTTGGCTTTGCGCTCTTCTGTAATCAGGGCAAAACCGTGTTCGATCGCTTCATGCGCATTGTTAAAGTTCATCAACCGGTTCCGGAAATACACTCGACCGGCAGCACGAGTGCGCACGCCGAAGATAGTCTCCAGCAACTCTGTACGGCCAGCACCAACCAGACCGTACAGACCAAAGATTTCACCCTCGCGGACGTCAAAGGTGATGTCCTGCAGATGCGGTGCGTATTTGGTGGACAGGTGTTGGATAGAAAGAATGGGTTCACCGGGGGTGTTGTCCACAGGAGGGAAGCGGCTCTCCAGAGAACGACCAACCATCGCGGAAATCAGCTCGTTCATGTTGGTGTCCTGGGTGCTCTTGGTCATAACAAGGTTGCCGTCACGCAAAACAGAAACCTCATCACAGATCTCAAAGATTTCATCCATCTTGTGGGAAATGTAAATCAGCGCAATGCCTTGCTCTTTGAGCATGCGCATCATTTCAAACAATTTTTCGACTTCCTGCACAGTAAGGGAGGAAGTGGGTTCGTCCAGAACAATGACCTGGGCGTTGTAGGAGATTGCCTTGGCAATCTCGCACATCTGCCGCTGCGAAACAGACATGTTACGCATCGGCTGGGTCAGATTGACGGTCATGCCGAGTTTGCGGAACAAATCGGCGGCCTTACGTTTCATTTGTCCTTCGTCAACTACACCCATAGAGTTGACCGGGTAGCGTCCCAGGAACAGGTTGTCGATAACACTGCGTTCCAGGCACTGGTTCAACTCCTGATGGACCATGGCGATACCATTTTCCAGGGCGTCCTTCGGGCCGGAAAAGTTGATTTCCTTGCCGTTCAGGAAAATCTTGCCCTCGTCTTTTTGATAGGTACCAAAAAGGCATTTCATCATCGTCGACTTACCGGCGCCGTTTTCGCCCATAAGTCCCATGACAGTACCGCGCTTTACGTCCAGATTGATATGATCAAGCACTCGGTTACGACCGAACGACTTGCACATACCGCGAATTGACAAGACGATATCATCTTTCGCTTCTGCCATTCTCGTTACTCCCGTTTTTGCAAATTGACAGCTCGGATCCCAAAAGAGGGGAGACTGCCTGTTTCCATAAAAAAGCGCTATTAGGGAGAATTCCTTCTCCCAAATGGAGAAATTCCTTCTCCCTAATAGCGGTTGTGTCACTTAGTGTTTAAGAATCAATCCAATGTGGATCAGATGCGTTCATTACTGGCTCAGCAGAGCAGTGTAGGAAGCCGCGTTGTCGGTCTTAACCATGTTGATGGCGAAGGCGTCGTACTGGCTGGGATTGCTCAGACGGTTGGTGATGTTGGCCTCAGTCTGGCCGTCGCCGCCGATGTACTCAACGTTCAGGTTCAGCAGATCGTCGTAGTTCTGCAGCAGCGGCTGGTAAGTAGCGCTCAGGAAGTTATCGGCAGCATTGTAAATGTCGAGCCAGACACTCTTGGTGGGATGAGCGGTAGCGTCGAGCTGAGTGGAAACGGGCTCATAGACCTTGGTGGAGTCGGTGAAGTCCTGATAGTTCTCAGCGGTGACGGCAACGTTCAGAGCGTAGTAGGAGCGCTCGTCAGCGTTGTAAACGTAGACATCGTCGCTCAGGACGTTGCCGACGTCATCGGGGGTACCGATACCGGTATCGATGTCAACACCGTCGAGGGCGTTACGGATCACACGGAGGGTCAGATAAGCCTGAACGTCAGCGTGCTGGCTGATGGTTCCGCCGTAGCCTTCTGCAATAGCGGCAACGGCGTCAGCATTGGCGTCGTAACCGAAGGTGGGAACTTCATTGGCCTTGGACCAAGCATTGAACATAGACATGCCCATGCCGTCGTTGTTGGAGACAACCACGTCGATGGAATCGCCGAAAGAAGCGGACCAGGTGCCAATGGCGTTACCAGCGGTGGCAGCATCCCAAGTGGCGCCTGCGGAGTTCTTCATTTCCTGAGAAGCCAGCTCACGGATGACATAGGTCTTGCCGTTGACTTCGATGGAACCATCCTGGACCACCGTAGCAGAACCATCAGTGTTGGTGCCGACAGGATCGCTGTTGATCGCACCGTCAGCCTCGACACCAGTACCCAGTGCAGCGCGGACGCCACGGGTACGGGCGATGGAGTCATTGTGGCCGATGTCGCCGATGGCCAGAACGTAACCGATGATGCCGTCGCCGTTGCGGTCGATGGTATCGATGTTCTTTTCGATGTAATCTTTGACCATCTGGCCCTGCAGCTCAGCACCCTGGTTGGCGTCGAAACCGACGTAGTAAGTGTTCTCGTTGAAGCTCAGCGCAGCCATGTCCAGCTCACCAGTGGAGCTATTGGAGGGCTGACGGTTGAACCATACCAGGGGCTTATCCTTGTTGGCAACCGTGCCGGCGTCCGCGGTAGAGGTCTCGGATGCAGCGGCTTCGGAGGTGCCGGTAGCAGTGCTTTCGGTCGCGGTGGAACTGGTAGAACCGCCGCAGGCAGCCAGGCTCAAAGCCATCGCAGCCGCCATGCTCAATGCAAGTGCTTTTCTCATAGTTTTTCTCCTTTTGCTTTTTGATTGCGGGCTCTTCGTACGTACCCGCCTGACACTATTTATGGTAAAAGAAAATAGTCATAAAAACAAGGGGAAATTTCACCGAAAGAAGTGTGAAAAAATTATCCAAAAGAAACAACATGCAAAAAAATATATCGATCAGAATGTGCAAATTGCACAATTTCTATGTCAAAATGATACAAAGAAGACACCAATTATAGTCAAGAGACCGAAAATGCTGGGGGATTTTTTCAAATTTGGATAAAGAAAAAGGGCAGAAGGATGGTTGTCTTTGTCTGGTCAAGAGAACCTTGCGAACCAAACGGAAAAAGATTATGGATGAATTGCAACCACTGTATCTGCATGATACAGATGTGGTGCGGTGCATGGCACAAATACATGGAACGCGCTGTTATTGTGCGCACTTGAATTTTGGTGCTGCCGAAGATGGCCCAAGCGAATGTGAGCCACCCAACAGGGGGCACTTTGAGATGCCTTGAATGCGCAAGGGGGCATAAAAAGCGAAACACAACATTTCGCTAAATGTAAATTTAGCGAAATATAGGGAGGAGACTTCATGTTGTGGAAAGAAAGCAAAAACCTGTGGAAAACCATGTGCGAACGTCGGCAACGCCCAATGCATAAACAAAAGCTGATATTCATTTACACTACAGTCTGTATAAGAAGAACCTGACTCTGATTTTTATAAACGCGTGAAATTGACGCGCCACCGAGAATCGTGCTACAATAAAAACCAATAAAAGCCATTCCTGCGCCGAATCAACATTCGGAACCGGAATGGCTCTTTAAGGAGTTTTATACGTGAGCAGTTATATAGATACGGTACACCCGGAACGCCATACGCCTTATCTGGATATTCCCGACGATGTGATTGAATACCTGCATTATTTGGATTTTGTGAAACTGCGGTCTCCCAGGACAGTCAACGGGTATTATCTTGATTTGCGGGGGTTCTTCCGCTATATGATGATTCAGTGGGGTCGCGCGGATGCTACGGCGAAGCCGGAAGAAATCGATCTGACAAAGATCGATTCTAAAGATATCGCCGGAATTGGCAAACGTGACATTTTTGGCTATCTGGACTACGCACGCAGTGCAAACAACGGTTCTAAAGCGCGCGCACGCAAGCTCAGCGCTTTAAAAGGCTTTTTCGGGTATATGTGCACGCAAGTCAATAAGATTACACAAGATCCAACGGAAAATGTGAGTTTGGGAGCGCCTAAAAAGACGCTTCCCAAATATCTTACGGAATCCGAAAGTCTCGAATTGTTAAATAATATACAAAGCGACTTTTACGAACGAGATTTTTGCATCATTACGCTATTTTTGAATTGCGGGATGCGTCTGGCTGAATTGGTAAGCATTGATTTGGGAGATTTTCGTGACGACACAATCCGTATCACGGGAAAAGGCGGCAAAGAGCGGCTGGTATATTTGAATGATGCTTGTAAGCAGGCGCTGGAGCGCTACGCCAAAGTCCGCGGAGGGCTTGTCAATCTTTCAGACAAAGACGCACTGTTTGTTTCCAAGCGAACCGGAAAAAGGCTTACCGCACGCCGTGTGGAACAGATTGTGGCGAGGTGCCTGCAAAGTGCAGGTTTGAGCGGGCGTGGGTTTTCGCCGCATAAATTGCGACACACTGCCGCCACACTCATGTACCAGGGTGGCGTTGATATGCTGGCGTTGAAGGAAATCCTTGGACACGAGAATGTATCAACAACCCAGATCTATACGCACATCAATCAGCAGCAACTGCGGGAGGCCGTGCAGGCGTCTCCCCTCGCCCGCCAGCGGTTCATTGAGCCGAAGTCAGCCGACCAGAAGGCGGACGGCGCCGGAGATCAGTCCGCTGCAGAGGATGCAGAAAAGAAAGAAAAATAGAAGCGAAGTGCCGCAGCGGACGAGAAAGCGTCGCCTGGAAGCTTCCAGTTGACCGCGAGGGGCTCCGCCACAGAAAGCGTTTTGAAAGAGACAGATGCTGAGTCGCGCGGCATAACCGGCGAGCCAGAGCAGGACCAACAGCTGCAAAAGGCTGGGAAGACAAACGCAGAGCCAATAAAACACCAATCCCCTGCTGCCGCCCAACGCGAGAACGTTTACGGCGCAAAGCCCCAAAAATGCGCCTTTGATCAGAAAGAAGAGCGCAAGAAGCCCCACACCGAAGGCTGAAAAGCCACAAAACACGATGAAAAGCAGTTGCAAAAAAGCGGCGGATATTTGATTGAAGAAAGTATCCGACCAGACAGAAAAGTGAAGCGGTTCCAGATAATATTCGGCGAGCTGAGCCCCAATGTCTCCATTACCCAATCGTCCATAGAAAATGCCGGGAAAATATCCCAGCAGAAAGGCAACGCTATATAAAAAAGAAATGCCAGAAAAAGGCTTTTTGTTCAATCTTGGTACGGAAGGTTGAGCGCATGGAAGGCATACACGCTCACGCACGCGTTTGCCGGGGCGAGGCCGACAGGAAGCGGCGCGCATCAGCGCACCGCCTTTGCTGCGGCAAAGGCGCCGCCGAACAAACCGCTCATCAACACGACGACGCTCAGCATAATGCTTCCGTTTTGAAGAAAAGTCGCTCCCTGAAGAATATATGCGGCGAGAAGTTGACAACCCGCATAGAAGAAACCGCAGACAAGTCCGCACAGAAGGAAGCGCCGCCCCACCTTTTGAGCAAACAGCAATCCGGACAAGGCAACCCCCAGCGCGGTGGCAATACAGGCAAAGGGGCGGACCAGTGCCAGCGGGACCGGTGTGTGTGCCAAAAGAAAGGCAAAGGCGCACAGGGCCAAGAGCAGAACAGTTGCGCCACATAGAAAAGAAAAGACGGCAGCACTGAGCAGTCGATCGACCGGACTTCGGGAATTTGCCGTTTGTCTTTTCGGATGAATGCCATTCTTGGAAGAAATGCTATTTCTTTTTTTGAACATAGAAAACGCCCCCCTTGCACAGTAAACACTATGCAAGGGGGCGCTGTGGTATGTCACTTTACTTTTTGGCTGCACTGTTTTTGGAATCGCCGCCGACATCCAGCTTTTCCACCGAGGAAATTGCAGAACGACGGAAACGGATCTTAGTGCGGTCACTGCCGGTTTCCACAACCAGTGTGTCGTCCTTGTCGCTGATTGCGAACACGATGCCGACAATACCACCGATCGTAGTGACCTTATCACCGATTTCGATGGAGTTTCGCATGGCGGTATCTTTCTTGTCCTGACGCTTCTGCGGCACATAGATAATCAGGAACATGAAGACGAGGATCAGAACCATCGGCAGCAAGCTGACAATCATATCGCCGGTGGTGGCTTCCTGAGACAAAAACTGGATCATGACAGGTACTCTCCTTAAAAGTTACGAATTTCCTCTATTATATCGAATTTATGGGCACAGCGCAAGAGTTTGCACAAAATTATGCCGGTCTATCAAATGCGCGTATCCAGTCGGTGAACATACGTATCATGGAATTGCTGGAAGGTACCATTGTCCAGCGCTTCCCGGATGCGTTCCATCAGATGGTTATAGAAATAAAGATTGTGCATAACAGCCAGACGCATGCCGAGCATCTCATCGGCCTTCTGCAGGTGACGAATATAGGCGCGGGAAAAGTTACGGCAGACCGGGCAATCACAATGCGGATCGATAGGAGATTCGTCACGCTCATATTTGAGATTTTTGATATTGATAATGCCGTTCCAGGTGAACAGATGGCCGTGACGTGCATTGCGGCTGGGCATAACACAGTCGAAAAGGTCGACACCGCGATAGACGCCTTCAATGATATTGCCCGGGGTGCCGACGCCCATCAGATACCGAATCTTGTCTTTGGGAGCATACGGTTCTACGGCAGAAATAATGTCGTACATAACCTCCGCAGGCTCCCCCACTGCCAACCCGCCGATGGCGTAGCCGTCCAGGTCGTACTCGGCAATCTGTTTCATGTGCTCAACGCGGAGATCTTTAAAGGTGCACCCCTGATTGATGCCGAACAGCAACTGGTCCGGGTTGACGGCCTTTTCTTCGTGCTTGAGGCGGGCCATCTCGGCCTTGCAGCGAAGCAGCCATCGAGCCGTACGGGCACAGCTGTTTTTTGCATATTCGTAGGTGGCAGGATTCTCCACACATTCATCAAAAGCCATGGCAATGGTAGAACCCAGGTTGGCCTGAATCTGCATGCTCTGTTCAGGCCCCATAAAAATACGATGCCCATCCAGATGAGAATTGAAGGTTACGCCTTCCTCTGTGATCTGGCGGAGTTTAGCCAGACTGAAAACCTGGAATCCACCGCTGTCAGTTAGGATAGGACCGTCCCAACGGGTAAACTTGTGAAGTCCGCCCATGTCGGCGACAATCTGATCGCCGGGACGCAGATGCAGATGGTATGTGTTGCAAAGCATGACCTGTGCACGAATCTCTTTCAGATCCAGCGCCGAGAGGCCGCCCTTGATGGCGGCTGCGGTGGCGACGTTCTGAAACGCGGGGGTCTGTACGGTGCCGTGCACGGTGACAAATTCACCGCGGCGTGCAGCACCTTCCTGTTTGATGAGGCGGTAAGGCATGAATGATTCTCTCCGTATACAAAATAGTCAATTTCCAAAAAAGCGGCGGTGCAAGGGGCAATCCCCGCACCGCCTTTTCTTGCCATATTATAGAGGAAGTACGCCGGGAAGTCAACACCTGAACGTCACTTTTACAGGATCAGCATGGCGTCGCCGAAGCTGAAGAACCGGTATTTCTCCTCTACGGCCACTTTGTAGGCGGCCATGGTCTTTTCATATCCGTAGAAGGCAGAAATCAGCATAATCAAGGTGCTCTCCGGCAAATGGAAGTTGGTAATCATGCCGTCGATGGCGTGCAAATCGATACCGGGATAAATGAAAATATCGGTATTACCACTGCAAGGTACGATCTTTCCGTATTTGGCCCACACAGCTTCCAGCGTACGGCAGCTGGTGGTGCCAACCGCAATGACGCGATGCCCTGACGCGCGAGTGGCGTTGATAGCGTTGGCAGTGTCCTCACTGACGGAATACCACTCGCTATGCATCTGGTGGTCTTCGATTTCTTCTTCGTTGACCGGCCGGAAGGTGCCCAGGCCTACGTGCAGTGTCACCTCTGCAATATTTACACCGTTTGCACGGATGGTGTCCAGCAGTTCCGGCGTAAAGTGCAGGCCGGCGGTAGGGGCCGCTGCGCTGCCGAGTTCCTTGGCGTACACTGTCTGATACTGACTCTGATCCTCGAGCTGTTTGGTGATATAGGGAGGTAAGGGCATCTTGCCGAACTCATCCAGTTTCTCGTAGAGTGTTTCGGTGTCGTAGGTGAAGGTCACAAACTTGTTGCCGTCCGGCATGGTCTCATCCACCACCGCCGTCAGAGTGCCGTCGCCGAAAGTAACCTTGGTGCCCGGCTGCATGCGTTTGCCAGGACGGGCCAGGCACTCCCAGGTGTCCCCTTTTACCTGACGCAGAAGCAACAACTCACATACAGCACCGGTGGGAACTTTGGTGCCCAAAAGGCGGGCGGGCAGGACCTTGGAATTGTTTACGACCAGAAGATCGCCTTTCTCCAAATACTTAGGCAAATCGTGAAAAATCGCGTGCTCGATGGTATCGTTTTTGCGATTCAGGACCATCAGGCGCGCAGCATCACGAGGCTCTGCCGGTTCCTGAGCAATCAGTTCTTTGGGCAGGTCATACCAAAAATCTTTTTTCAGCATTGGTTTTCTTCCTTTTTACGTTGACAATCAAGAGGGAGCATACTATAATAAACAAAAAACACAGAGGCGCGAAGTTCATCAGTAGCTTGTTCTGCAAGCCCCGCCAGGGCATGGAACGGTGAAAGGGACCTTCGCCGAAGGCGGTACGCGGCACGTACCGACCTGGGCTCGTTTCCGAACAGGAGCGGGACTGTCACATCTGAAGGATGTGTTGCGCTGTGTGTATGCAATATGATATTATATTGCATTTTGTGCCGGTTTTCAAGCCGGTTTTTTTGTTATCTGTGCAAATTATTCACGAGAGTGAATGTTGCTGCATAGAAATAGGAAGGGTTTAAGCGAAAGGAAGGTCCTGGTTACAATGAAACAGTATAATGTGGGCGTCATCGGCGCCACCGGCATGGTCGGTCAGCGGTTCGTGACGCTGCTGGAAAATCACCCCTGGTTCCGCCTGAAAGCAGTGGCCGCCAGTGCGCGCAGCGCCGGCAAAACCTACGAGGAAGCAGTGGGCGGCCGATGGCTGATGCAGACGCCGATGCCGGAATGTGCCAAGAAACTGGTGGTGCTGGACGCCTCCCATGTGGAAGAGGTCGCTTCGCAGGTTGACTTCGTATTCTGCGCAGTCAACATGAAAAAGGATGAAATCAAAGCCCTGGAAGAAGCCTACGCGAAGGCGGAATGCCCGGTAGTTTCCAACAACAGTGCCCATCGCTTCACGCCGGATGTGCCGATGGTGGTGCCGGAAATTAATGCTGATCATATCGAAATTATTCCCGCTCAGCGCAAGCGGCTGGGCACAAAGCGTGGTTTCATTGCGGTCAAGTCCAACTGCAGCCTGCAGAGCTATGTGCCGGCCCTGCATCCGCTGCGTGGTTATGGTATTACCGACGTGCTGGTATGTACCTATCAGGCAATCTCCGGTGCAGGCAAGACATTTGAAACGTTCCCGGACATTCTCGACAACGTAATCCCCTATATCGGCGGTGAGGAAGAAAAGAGCGAACAGGAGCCGCTGAAGTTGTGGGGTAAGATCGAAGGAGACCGGATTGTTTCGGCAGATTCTCCCCGGTTTACGGCCCAGTGCCTGCGTGTACCGGTGTCTGACGGCCATATGGGAGCAGTCTTTGTACGGTTTTCCAATAAGCCCACGCAGGAAGAAATCCTCAAGGCGTGGAAGGAATTTCACGGCCCGGCACAGGATCTCAATCTCCCCAGCGCACCGAAACAGTTCCTGCATTATTTCGAGGAAAACGACCGTCCGCAACCGAAACTGGACCGTATGCTGGAAAACGGCATGGCGGTAAGTGTCGGACGTCTGCGCCCGGATAACCAGTACGATTACAAGTTCGTCTGCCTGTCCCACAATACGCTGCGCGGCGCCGCCGGTGGCGGTGTGCTGCTGGCAGAATTGCTGGCAGCCAAAGGCTACTTTGATTGATCGATAAGGAGCGTATCCCATGAAAAAGCCCGTTTTTACCGGAGCCGCTGTGGCCATCATAACCCCCATGCATGCCGACGGCAGCGTGAACTTTGAAGAACTGGGACGTCTGATTGAAGATCAGATTTCCAACCATACCGATGCCATCGTGATCTGCGGGACCACGGGTGAGTCTCCGGCGCTGGATCACGAGGAGCACACGGAATGCATCCGTTATACGGTGAAAAAGGTGGCAGGCCGGGTGCCAGTCATCGCGGGAACGGGCTCCAATGATACCCGCTATGCGATTCAGCTGTCCCGTCAGGCCCAGCAGGACGGCGCGGACGCGTTGCTGCTGGTTACACCGTATTACAACAAGACCAGCCAGGCCGGACTTCTGGCTCATTATACGGCGATTGCCCAGGCGGTCGATCTGCCTTGCATTCTCTACAACGTCCCCAGCCGAACCGGTTGCAATTTGCAGCCTGCCACACTGGCAGAGCTTGCCAAACTTCCCAACATCAATGCGGTGAAAGAAGCCAGCGGAAATATCTCACAAGTCGCAGAGGTGGCGGAGCTGTGCGGCGAAAATCTGAATATCTATTCTGGCAATGATGACCAGATCATCCCGCTGCTGGCTCTGGGCGGCAAAGGGGTGATCAGCGTGCTGTCCAATGTTGCACCGCAGTACACCCATGATCTGTGTGCTAAATGGTTTTCGGGCGATACGACGGGCAGCTTGGCCATGCAGCTTAAAGCACTCCCGCTGTGCAAGGCGCTTTTTGCCGATGTAAACCCGATTCCCGTCAAGTGGGCGATGAACCGCCTCGGTTGGAAAGCTGGTCCCTGCCGCCTGCCGTTGGTGGCCCCTTCGGCTGCCGTGCAGCAGCGTCTGGAAACGGCTATGCGGGACTTTGGATTGCTGAAATAATGGCAGCCGGTCCGCAGGTTTTTTCTGCGGACCGGCTTTTTATAGAGAGAAAGGATTGGAAACCGACTATGACGGATATCATCATCCAGGGAATTTACGGCCGTATGGGCCGGACATTGGTGGAAAAAATTTCCGAACGCAACGACTGCCGTGTTGTGGCAGGCGTTGATCGGGAGGTTGGCTCCGTAGGCAAGATCCCGGTTTATACTGACTTTTCACAGTTGCCCTGTAAAGGGGTTATCATTGATTTTTCCTCGCCGGCCGGGGCTGTTTCAGCGGCAGTGTATGGCGCCGCCCATTCCCTGCCCTGCGTGATCTGCTCCACGGGGCTTTCCAAGGAAGATGAAGCGGCTCTTGAAACGGCCAGTACCAAGACCCCCATTTTCCGTAGCGCCAATATGTCGTTGGGAGTCAATGTGCTGATTGAACTGGCTCGGCAGACTACGCGGGCTCTCGGCGGAGAATTCGACATTGAGATCGTGGAGAAACACCATCACAATAAATTGGATGCTCCCAGCGGTACGGCACTGATGATTGCCGATGCCATCAACGCGGAGGCCGGCGACAAATATGAGTATGTCTATGACCGTTCTCAGGTACGCAAAAAGCGGGAGGCCAAGGAACTGGGGATCAGTGCAGTGCGCGGTGGCGGGATTGTCGGTGAACACGAAGTCCTCTTCTGTGGGCCGGACGAGGTCCTCACACTGCAGCACAGTGCAGGAAGCCGCGGGGTATTTGCCGATGGCGCCATCCAGGCGGCACTCTATCTGGCAGCGCAAAAGCCCGGCTACTATACGATGACGGATCTTCTTCGTGGGAAACTGCCATGCGCCTGAGAGGAAATGAAATTGCGGCCTGCATCGTAATTGCGGCAGGTGTAGGCGGCGTGTTGCTGGGATCGCTGTTTCAGGAGCCGCTGCAGACCAGTGTAACGGCGTTTGCCACCACTGTACTGCCGGTGCCCACTGCTACACCGGCGCCTACCCCGCTCCCCACGCCTGCACCGACGCCGGAGCCCACACCAACAGTGGAAACGGTCCGGTTCTCCGCCACCGGAGACGATTTGATTCATGACGGAATTTTTTTGCAGGCGAGAGAGCGCGGAAAAGACGGACATTATGATTTCAGCGAAGCCTATGAGCCGATGCGTGATTTTTACACACAGTTTGACGTGAACTGGCTGAATCAGGAAACGCTTGTCAATGATGCCTTTGAACCGAGCGGTTATCCCCTGTTCTCTACGCCGGGCGATATTACAGATGCGCTCTACGACCTGGGATTTCGCGTATTCAGTATGTCCAACAACCATAGCTATGACAAAGGTGCGGAAGGAATTGCTTCTTCGCTGGAACACTGGGCATCGCTGCCTGATGATGTTGCCTATATGGGATTCTACAACCTGGATACCTACGATGAATATGTGTACCAGACGGTCAACGGTATTACTTTTGGGTATCTCTCCTACACAGAATACACCAACGGTCTGCCGACACCAAGTGAATCCAACTATGGGGTAGTTTATTTGGACGACCGGGAAACGATCGCCAAGCAGATTGCTGACATGCGCCCCAACTGTGATGTGCTGGTGGTGAGCTGCCATTGGGGTGTAGAAGGCAGTCACGAAATGACAGATTTTCAAACCGAAACAGCCCAGTGGCTGGCAGACCAGGGCGTGGATCTGATCATCGGTACCCATCCACATGTGACCCAGAATGCACAATGGCTGACTGGCGTCAATGGAAATCAGACGTTCGTGGCATACAGTCTTGGCAACTTTATCAATGCGCAGTCGCAGCCTGACAACATGGTCGGCGCAATTCTCGATATCACGTTTCAGAAGACGAGCCAGCCGGACGGCTCGGTGTCCGTGAAGATGCTGGATCCTAAACTGCACGGCGTGGTAACCCACTATGAGGCCGGATATCAAAATATCCGCGTCTATCCCTACAGTGATTATACAGACGAACTGGGTGCTGCGCATGGATTATTTACGTTGACTCGGGCACAGATTGAAGAAACACTCCGAAGCTCCATTGATGCGCAATTCCTTGCTTTGGATCAATAAATAAAACGAAAGGGTGTATGTAGTTATGTATGGCGTCAGCAAGATCAGCAGCGAGCAGAACATTTTGCTCACAACTTTTCCAGGCGCGCAGTACAGTGCGCAGAGCCTGGCAGACCATCTCGATGTTTTTGCCAAGGCCGGCATTGTTGTTGACATGATTTGTCAGAGCGCGCCACGCGGTACGGCTGTAGATTTCAGCTTCACAACCAGCTATGACAACTTTGCGGCTGTGATGAAGGCACTGCCTGCTGCCGCCAAACAACATCCACCGCTGGTTTCGGGCGGTTACAGCAAAATCAACCTTTTCGGCGAGGAAATGGTCACAAGTTGCGGTGTGGCGGCCCGGGCGCTCTCGGCGCTGGCTGGAGCCGGAATTGAAATCGTTTTGATCACGACCAGTGATTTGGATATTTCGTTGCTGATCCGACAGCAGGATGAAGATGCGGCCCTGGAAGCGCTGCACAAGGTTTTTGAAGTTTGAAGGAAAAAGGACCTCTTTGCCAACCAGATGGCAAAGAGGTCCTTTTTCCTAGCGATCGCTTAGTCAGAAGCCGGTTGTCGAAAAACTTTGCTGCTGAGAAACGGTATAAAAACAATTCCATACAAAACGGCGGTAAGGCCGATATCCGCCCAGGAGTACACTTGATTGCTGATCTCGGCGGTTCCAGACCAGACGAGGATCATGTTGTTATTAAGGTAATGCAGCAGTACCGGTACCCATATGTTGCGGTCACAGACTTCATAGGCAAATGTAAAGAAAATGCCCGCTGTAATGCATGTGATGATTTGGGCAATGAGGCTTTGAAAGGAGGTTTGCGGACTGTAAAAAAAGAGATTGAGGGGCAGATGCCACAGCCCCCAGAGAATTCCCAGCAGCAGAACACCACGCCGCTTACCGAACCGTTTTTGAAGCACGGGCGTCAGGTAATAACGCCAACCGTATTCTTCGCCGAAAAATGGAAGAAATGACAGAAAAAAGTTGGGAATCAGGATCGCCGCATACATCCATGGCACGAAACTTGCCCAGTAAGCAAGATAATCATGCCATGCTGTTTCGCCTTCCAAAGCGACGGACACAAAAATGATGGCGGTTTTGAGGAGCAAAAACAGTGCACAGATCCCGAAAGCAAAAAGGCCTTTTCCACGCCAACGCAGGCCATAGATGGTACGCTTTTCTTTCTTGTCTGTGAGAAGAAAAATCCAGGCGAGAAGCGAACCAATCACCAGAACTACATTGATCACTGAAAGCCACAACGTATCGGAAGGATAAACAACCGAAAAAAGACTTGCTGCCACACAGAGGATGGCGGCAAAAAGATGCAGCACAAAGAACCGTAAGGGCATCGCCCGGCGCTTGGCGGCAAGATAGGCGAGCATAACGCCTGCGGCGGGATACATCATCTGAGAATTGGCAAAGCAGCTGGTATCGAGGCCTGCCCGCTGGGCAATTGCCAGAGGAACCCCCATAAGATAGGGCACTGCAAAGGCAACGAGGAAAAAAACGGTCAGTTCGCGTTTACTGGTTTGAATGGGCTCATTCATGGTCGTCCTCCTCCGTATACTCGAGCTGCTCGTGACGTTTTCTATAAATACCTGCGATAATCTGCAGGATAACCAGGCAGAGAAGTGTTGTAAATCCTCCGCTAAACAGAGCCCCGGGCCAGTAGCCTCGCTGCACGAAGCTGAACACAAACACGGCAATACCTGTCACGAGGGCCCCAACCAGATTGGCACCGAAATTGGCCTGGATGTGGCGATCCCAGATGCCATTTCGCAGGCACTCTTCCAGCGAATACAGACTGGCAATCATGAAGATGATCCACTCCCCGGTCAGGCTTTCTGCAGGAATGCCCATGACATTCTGTACAAGCATGGAAATCAAAAGTCCCCACCACATAAGCCAGAAACCACGACTTTCCACCTTGAGAAGTTTCTGCTCCTGCATTTCATCCAGAAGATTCTTTTTGGAAAAGATATTCAGCTTCATCATTTACTCCTCCCAGAAAAGATCGTCCAGCGTTTTGTCCAACGCCTTGCAGATACTTTTACAAAGATTGATTGTAGGGTTGTACTCCCCTTTTTCTATGGCATTGATGGTCTGCCGGGAAACCCCCACCGCTTCTGCCAGTGCCCCCTGTGTCATATCCTTTTCGGCACGTGCCGCCTTGAGTTTCAGATTTTTTGCCATTCGTGCCTCCTTGATTTCCGATGCCAACTGTCGGTGGCCCCAATATAACATACATTTTCTGGAATGTCAATTATATTTTACAAATTGTCGCATTGCTTGCGGTAGCAGCTTTGCTGTGATATGATACCCATAGATGTCAGAAAACGAACAAAAATGAGTAAAAGGAAGTTGGAGCCATGAAGTACAGCTTTCCCGCGTTTGAAAACGGTTTTATCCGTGCTGCGGCTGTAAGCCCGGCACTGCGTGTAGCGGACTGCGCCTACAATGCAGAACAGATTATAGACGCCATGCAGGCTTTCGCAGCGGAAAATGTGCAGCTGCTTTGTCTGCCGGAGTTGAGCCTTACCGGATATACCTGTAGCGATCTGTTTTTGCAGACGCCTCTGCTGCGCGGTGCAGAAAAGGGCCTGGTGAACATTCTGCAGGCCAGTAAAGGATTAAATCTCGTGACCGTGGTGGGTGTACCAGTACGTCACAACAGCAAGCTCTACAATTGCGCTGCCGTGGTATGCGGCGGTGAACTGCTGGGGCTGGTGCCCAAAACCTATCTGCCCAACTATAGCGAGTTTTATGAGCAGCGGCATTTTGTGACCGGTATGCGGGAAGCAGAGTGCATCGAGTATGCCGGGCAGGAAACACTGATGGGCACGCAGCTTCTGTTTTCCTGTAAGCAAATGCCGGATTTTGTTTTGGGGATTGAGGTGTGTGAGGACCTCTGGGCTCCTGTTCCCCCCAGCTGCTCCCACGCGCTGGCAGGTGCAACAGTAATTGCCAACCTTTCGGCCAGCGATGAGACCATTGGAAAAGCCGCTTACCGGGAACAGCTCGTGGCCGGACAGAGCGGCCGGTTGCTTTGTGCTTATCTGTACGCCGATGCAGGCCATGGCGAAAGCACCACCGATATGACTTTTGCCGGGCATAATCTAATTGCCGAGAATGGTGTGATTCTTGCTCAGACGGCGCCGTTTTCCGGGGAGGAAGCCATCGCCGAATTGGATCTGGGACGGATGGTACAGGAACGGCAGCATAACACATCTTTCCTGCCGCAGAATCAAGGTTACACAACGGTAGAATTCGAACTGATGCCTACCGAAATCTGCCTGTCCCGTACGGTTTCCCCTACGCCCTTTGTGCCGCAGGATGCCACTGCCCGCGCAGAACGTTGCGAATTGATCCTGCGTATTCAAGCGGAAGGCTTGGCCAAGCGGATGGAGCACACCCATGCGCGCTGCGCTGTGCTGGGAATCTCCGGTGGATTGGATAGTTGTCTGGCATTGTTGGTAGCGGTGCGTGCCTGCAAGGTTCTGGACCGCGATCCGAAAGAGATTGTAGCGCTGACGATGCCGTGTTTTGGCACAACCAGGCGTACACGCTCCAATGCCGAAATCTTGTGCGAGGCTTTGGGGGTAAGCTTTGCCGAAATCAACATTACTGATACCGTAAATCAGCATTTTGCCGATATCGGGCAGGATCCGTCTACCTACGATGTGACTTTTGAGAATTGTCAGGCGCGGGTGCGGACGCTGGAGCTCATGGACTATGCCAACAAAAACGGCGGCTTTGTCATTGGAACCGGAGATCTGAGCGAGTTGGCTTTGGGATGGGCCACCTACAACGGCGATCATATGAGTATGTACGGCGTCAATGCCGGTGTGCCCAAAACACTGGTCCGCCATATCGTTCATTACGTGGCCGACACCTGTGGAGAAGAGACACTGAGCCGTGTCTTGCTGGATATTCTGGACACGCCAGTGAGCCCCGAACTGCTACCGACAGCAGAGGACGGGACCATTGCGCAGCAAACTGAGAAGCTGGTAGGCCCATATGAACTCCACGACTTCTATTTGTACTATGTGCTTCGTTTCGGATTCGGACCAGTCAAAATCTACCATTTGGCCCGGACCGCCTTCCAGGACAAATACGCCCCGGAAATTCTTTTGCATTGGCTGAAGAACTTTTATCGGCGCTTTTTTGCCCAGCAATTCAAACGCAGCTGTTTGCCGGACGGGCCTAAAGTCGGATCGGTCACGCTGTCGCCTCGTGGAGACTGGCGGATGCCCAGTGACGCCTGCAACGCACTGTGGATGGCGGAACTGGAGCAGATTGTTTTGTAAAGGATGGCCTTTTCCGGGAGGTCCTGTATGGATGAATTCTTTTCTCCGCTCACCCAAATTACTGTGAACGTTTTTCCTCTTTGGGTAGTGTTGATGATCTGTGCGGGCGTATTTTTGGCCTCTTTGATGGACGCCATTGCCGGTGGCGGCGGCATCATCTCTGTCCCTACCTATCTTATCGTGTTTGCGGGACTTCCTGCCCATTACGCCCTGGGGACCAATAAACTTTCCTCTGCTGTCGGAACAATGTTTTCCACCGGTCGCTTCATCCGGCAAGGGTATGTGGATTGGCGCCTCTTCGCACCGGCAGCGATTTTTTCTCTGTTGGGGGCTGTGGGAGGCACTTGGTTGCAGCTGCACACCCCGGATGTGGTTCTGAAGTATCTGCTGCTGGTAGTACTACCGGTGGTAGCGGTGGTGACACTGCGCAATCACAACTGGCCTGACGAAACAGCAGCAATGCAATTTTCCCGGCGGGCAGCAGTAGTGTGGGCGGCTTCGCTGATCATCGGAGCCTATGATGGGTATTATGGTCCCGGTACGGGTACCTTTTTGATGCTGATTTTCATTCGCTTGGGGAAGATGGATACTCGCCATGCAGCAGGTGGTGTGAAAGTCATCAATCTAGCCTCTAACATAGGCAGTCTTTTCACCGCTTTGACGGCGGGCACGGTGTACGTTGCCGTAGGACTCATTGCTGCGATTGCTTCGATTTTGGGGCATTATCTGGGTGCAGGGCTTGCCATCAAGAACGGCAGCCGCATCGTTCAGCCTACCGTAATCCTTGTCCTGATGCTGCTGACTGTAAAAGTGGGCAGTGAACTTTTGTTTCCATCGTTCTGGAAGTGAAAGCACGTCGTTCTGAAAGAGCGCTAATAAAATATCCCCTGATGCAGAGGCGGAAAAGCAACTGCATCAGGGGATATTGCTATATGCAGGAGAAATTTGCACAGAGAGGCATAAAGGGATTGTGTTAAAAAAGCGAGTCCGTCTGAAGCCGCTTGGGAAACATTTGCACGAACAGAAAGGCTGCAATCCGCCCTTATGAATGACGTCAGTATTCAATTCCTTCGCGTGCAGGAACACCCTTTTCGTAAGGGTGCTGGCAGGCGCGCATTTCGGTTGAATAGTCTGCGGCAGCTTGCATCCAGCCTGCGGGTGTACGGCCCGTTAAAACCACTTCAAAGCTCGTCTCAGAGCTTGATACGACATGCTGGAGCAAATCACGGTCAACCAGGTCGTTTTCATAAGCTGCACAGGCTTCATCCAAAATCAAAAGGTCGCAGGGCTCAGCAATTGCCCGCTGTAAAGCGGCAGTGCCGTTATCCCTGGCCTGTAGACGTTCAGCTCCGTCCATGAGCCAGGTGAACTTAGCGTTCGGACACGCGTACACAGAAGCTCCCAGACGGCGCAGAGGTTCGATCTCACCGCTGTTGCCATCCTTTAAAAACTGAACAATCACAACGCGTCGCCCGTGCCCCAAGGCGCGCAAAGCCAGCCCCATGGCGGCAGTGGTCTTGCCTTTGCCGTTGCCCCAGTACAGATGAATCATACTCCGACTCCTTTATCGCAAAAAAGAAACGCGTCACAAACTGTGACGCGTTTTGGAGGTGACGACCAGATTTGAACTGGTGAATGAGGGTTTTGCAGACCCTTGCCTTACCACTTGGCCACGTCACCATAATGAGTGAAAAACCGGCTTTTGGAGCCGGTTTCCACTGTTTGTTGGAGCGGCCGACGAGGCTCGAACTCGCTACCTCCACCTTGGCAAGGTGGCGCTCTACCAGATGAGCTACGGCCGCATGATGTACATTCTTAGGGAAAGAATGTACAAGAACCTTGGTGCCTCCGATCGGAATCGAACCAATGACACGGGGATTTTCAGTCCCCTGCTCTACCGACTGAGCTACAGAGGCAAATGGCGACCCGAATCAGGCTCGAACTGACGACCTCTAGCGTGACAGGCTAGCGTTCTAACCAACTGAACTACCGGGCCACATTTGGTGGAAGTTAACGGGCTCGAACCGCTGACCCTCTGCTTGTAAGGCAGATGCTCTCCCAGCTGAGCTAAACTTCCGCAATGGAGCGGCCGACGAGGCTCGAACTCGCTACCTCCACCTTGGCAAGGTGGCGCTCTACCAGATGAGCTACGGCCGCATGTATCGGAGAGTTTGCTCAGCCGCTCTCTCCGGGCGACGGGTATTATTATATACAACCCCGACGCATTTGTCAACAGTTTTTTCTTATTTTTTTGCGATTTTTTTCAGCTTTTTTCTTGCGGCATTTTTTCATCGCAGGAAGGCCATTTTTCGAGAAGATCGTTCAGGTCTACACGATAAACCTTGTCGCAGAACTGACAGTTTACCTCTGCAATCGGATCTTCGTCCCGCAATTTTTCTACTTCTTTTTTTCCCAAACTGTGCAGCATTTTTGCCACGCGAGCCATACTGCAGTCGCAGCGATAGCATACATGATAGCTGTCCAGAATATCCGGCTGGAAACCATCCAATGCCATGGACAGCATATCCTGCACAGATTTTCCCTCCTCCAGCATGGTGGTCACGCTGGGCATGGCTTTGATATTTTTCTCCAGATGGTCGATTTCCCGCTCGGTAGCGCCGGGCAGCAGCTGTACAATGAAACCACCCGCACAGCGCACACTCAGGTCTGTGTCCACCAGCACGCCGAGCGCGCAGACAGTCGGGATCTGTTCGCTGATGGCAAAATAGGTGGTAATATCTTCGGCAATTTCCCCTGTAGTCAGAGGCACCTGTCCTACATAAGGTTCACGAAGGCCAAGATCGCGGATGACATCCAAGGTGCCGTCCTTGCCGACAGCGGCGCCTACATTAAGATGACCGTCCTCACGGGAAGGCAGTTCCACGATCGGATGTTCAACATAACCTTTGACGTTACCCGTGCCATCGGATACTGCCAGCAGACGACCCGCAGGACCGCCACCTTTAATTTGTACTGTAATGGAGTCCTGGGTGCTTTTCAGCATAATGCCCATCATCGAGGCTGCAGTAAGCAGACGTCCCAAAGCGGCTGTTGTAACAGCACTGGTCTTGTGCAGACGTTCCATCTCCCGAACCATTTCGGTAGAGTCCACACCGTAAAATACGATGCCACCGTTTTCAGAGATTCCGCGCAGCATGTTATGATTTTGTTCCATTTAGCTTTTTTCCTCCTGGGTATATTGCTTGATGGCAGTGATAATCCATCGCTGGCTGTCAGGACGAACCGGGCCGAAATCCTCACCGTCCGCCACACGTGCCACAGAAAAGCCATAGCGCAGCAGAAACTCTGTGACCATCTCCAAGGGATAACTGTACTCGCAGAAAGCTTCCTGGAAGTGTTCCCCCGTATCGCGATAAGTAATATCAATGTCGATGTCTACACGGCCGGTGGCTTCTTCATAGCGGTTGGTCCAATGGCAAAGAGCGTCCTCCGCCTCAATATCGAAGGTCTGTCCGGCCAAAATATGCTGATGTTTGTACGGCGTGTTCAGGTCAAATACGAATACGCCACCCTTTTCCATAAAGTAAGCTGCTTTGCGGATGGCTTGCTCGAAACGCTCTGCCGGGCCAATATGGCTGTAGGTATCAAAAGTAGACACGGCAGCACGGATCGTTCCGTAGAGGTCCAGTTCCAGAAGATCCTGCCGAAGCAGCAAAATCTTTCCGGTAAGGCCCAGTGCATCTGCTTTTTCTCGCAGAACACTGAGCATTTCTTCGGAACGATCAATACCAATCACATCGTATCCAGCCTGACTAAGCATCAGTGTGAGATCGCCAGTGCCGCACCCAAGGTCCGCCAGAATGCCGTCTGTTACACCATGCGAAGCCAGCTCTTTTTGAATATAACAGAAGAGCGCGTCGTAATCCGCGGCTTCGTTGAACTCGTCATAAAAGTAGGCAAACTCGTTATACGCCATGCTCTTCCTCACCATGCAGATGATCTTCCAGGCATGCCCGCAGCGCGTCCATACCATAGCCGTTTTCAGCGCTGGTGAGATAGACTCCCAGACAGCCGTAAGGGGCACAGATTTCTTCGAATTCCGATTGACAAGCCGCCAACTGAGATTTTTTCAGTTTGTCGGCCTTTGTCAGGGCCGCCACAAAGGGGATCCCGTGATAGTGCAGATATTCCAGCATCTGGACATCGTCCGCACTCGGCGCGTGACGGCAATCAAGCAGTTGGATCAGTAGACAAACCGCACGGTCTGCCTCAAAGTAACTGTTGATGAGTTCATCCCAGCGGGCTCTGTCGGCATTGGAAACCTTTGCATAGCCATATCCGGGCAGGTCCACAAAGTAGGCCGTGTCGGCCTTGTAAAAATTAATGGTCGCGGTTTTCCCTGGCGTGGAACTGACGCGAGCTAGATTTTTGCGGTTGCACAGTTTGTTGATAAGACTGGACTTGCCTACATTGGAGCGACCGGAGAACACAATCTCTGGGCGGTCACTGTCCGGCAACTGACGGGAAAGACCGTAAGAAGCCAGAAATTCACAATTGTTGTAGTTCATGAGATTCCTTTCACATGACCGTGGCGGGTTCTTTTGTCGACTTATCGTTGGCAATCAGGTTGGTAGCCTGCGGCACGGTATGCGTACCGCGGGAGGAAGAATGCCCCGGCAGCAACAGTGCCTGCTTGAGCACCTGGGAGAGATGCTCCACCGGGATAAAGTGGATTTTTTGTTTTACCTCAGCGTCGACCTCGAAGAGATCGCTTTCGTTCTCTTTTGGAATCAGAACCGTAGAGATCCCCTCCCGGAAAGCGGCCATACTTTTCTCCTTCAATCCGCCGATGGGCAGCACATTGCCGTGCAGTGTGATCTCACCAGTCATGGCAAGGTCGTGACGCACCGGGATGCCGGACAAAGCGGAAATCAGAGCAGTGGTCAACGTGACACCGGCAGAGGGACCGTCCTTTGGTACAGCTCCTTCCGGCGCATGAATATGGATATCCACATTTTTCAGCCGGTCTGCCGTAATACCGTATTCTTCGCCGTGGACACGGGCATAGCTGATGGCCAGCTTGGCACTTTCCTTCATCACATCGCCCAGGCTGCCGGTGATTTCAATCTTGCCGGAGCCACCCGGGATAACGGCAACTTCCACAGGCAGCATTTCACCGCCGACGCTAGTCCAGGCCAGACCGTTCGCAATTCCAACGGAGTCCTTGCGGGAGATAAAAGTGGGCTTCACTTTCTCAGGACCAAGGAGGGCTTTGACGGTGGATGCAGAGACGCTGATTTTTTCTTTTTCCCCCGCAGCAATACGCTGGGCGCACTTGCGCAGCACGGATGTTATAGTCCGCTCCAGAGTACGTACACCGGCTTCACGAGTATATCCGTCAATGATCTCATACAGCGCGCTGGAGGTCAGCGTGACGCGGCCTTCCAGGCCGTTGTTTTTCAGCTGTTTGGGCAGCAGATGCCGCTTGGCGATATTGAATTTTTCAGTACGGGTATAACTCGGTAGCTCGATGACGTCCATACGGTCGTAAAGCGGGCCGGGAATGGTGGATGCATCATTAGCAGTTGTGATAAACAGCACTTCGCTCAGATCAAAAGGAATGTCCAGATAGTTGTCCTTAAAAGTGCAATTCTGCTCAGGATCGAGTACCTCCAAAAGCGCACTGGAGGGATCGCCTTTATAATCGCCAGCCAGTTTGTCGATCTCATCCAGAAGAATCACCGGGTTGGACGATTTGGCTGTTGTAATGGCACTGATAATCCGACCGGGCATGGCGCCTATATAAGTACGCCGATGACCGCGGATCTCGGCTTCATCATGTACACCGCCCAGGCTCATGCGGGCAAATTTACGTCCCATGCACTCAGCAACAGAATGAGCAATGCTGGTCTTGCCTACGCCCGGAGGGCCAACGAGACATACAATCTGTCCCTTCACGTCGGTGTTCAGCTTGCGAACCGCCAGCAGTTCCAAAATGCGTTCTTTGACCTTCTGCAGGCCGTAGTGTTCCCTGTCAAGAACCTTACGGGCATGGTTCTGGTCCAAATTGTCCTCTGTGGTGATATGCCAGGGCAGCGCCAGGCAGGCATCCAGATAACTGCGGATTACGCCGCTCTCGGCAGAATTACCCTGCATCCGGGACAAGCGATCGCATTCTTTCAGCAGTTTTTCGGTGGACTCACTGTCGAGCTTCAGGGCCTCGATTTTTTTGCGATATTCTTCTGCTTCGGCGCGAGTATCCTCTGCGTCCCCTAACTCTTCGCTGATAATGTGCATCTGCTCCCGCAGATAGTATTCCCGCTGGCCTTTGTCCATCTGGGCATTGACCTTATCGTCCAGATCACGCTCGATTTCCAGAACCTGGCATTCCTGCCGAAGTAACGTCAGCAGTTTTTCCAAACGTCCCAGCAACGTGGATTCATTCAGGATCGCCTGTTTGTCCTCGTATTTGAGCAGGAGATTGGCCGGCATGTATTCGCTGAGGTACAACGGACTGGTGGCGGTTACAATGTTGTACACTACATCCTTGGAAATCTGAGGACTGTAAGAAAGATAATTTTCAAAGCATTCTTTCAGGCTGCGGACCAGCGCTTCTGTCTGGGTTCGTTTGTCGGCGCCAATTCCCCGCACAGGGACGGGCCGAACGGTTGCCTGCAAATACTTTTCCCCATCAACCAGTTCCACAAGGCGAGCGCGGGTTTTGCCTTCTACCAGAACTTTGACCAGTTCATCCGAAACGCGCAGCACCTGCTTGATTTCCGCAATCACGCCATAGGCATACAGATCCCGCAGGCCGGGCTCTTCCACATCCATTTCGCGCTGCGCTACCAGGAACACACTGCTGTTGCTGTGCATGGCCGCCTCGATGGCAGCAATGGATTTGGGGCGTCCAACCTCAAAATGGACAACGTTGTTAGGGAACACAACCAGACCGCGCAGCGCAATAGCCGGCAGATGAATCACGTTCCGAGCGATTTTGACTTTGACTTTTTCAGACATGCTTACTCTCCCATAGCCTGGAGTACAGGCGCATTTTGTGCGAGTTTTGGCGGCAACAAGATATGAATGCTGCGACGCGCCACCTCTGCGTGCAGATTCATCTGGGGCGAACATTCGCCGTCCAGTGTAGTAATCAATGGACGAGCATCCAGTACCTGGATGTCAATGGAACTTGTACGAAAAAAGGTCATGTAAGGAGAAAAGGGTTTGGTAACTTGACCGTCCGGAGTAAGGTGCTGTCCCTTGCGATAGGATTGTAAAAGCCCCGCCAGGCGAAGCCTGGGGACCGGTTTGAGCAGGACCACATCAAGCAAACCGTCATCCATGCTGGCGTAAGGCGCGGCACAATATCCGCCACCGTACATCTTTGCATTACAGATGGCAAGCATCATATAGGTGCCCTCCAACTCTTCGGAATCAGTTCTGATACGAAGTGTATGACGGAAGGAACTGCATATTGCCTCTAGAATGGAAAGCGTATAGGCTGTCGTACCGCCGCACAGCGGTACGCGCCTCCATTTGGGTATACCGTTAGCCACCTGCGCATCAATTCCGGCAGCATAAATATCAATGCCATAGCCCTGTGGCGTGCGGATAAGATCAGCCGGATATGACAGAGCCGACAGCTGGGCATCCAGATCCAGAAAATCGGACGGCGTCCCAAAATTGCGAACATAATCATTCCCGCTTCCGCAAGGAATACATCCGACAGAAACCTGAGAATGACCAGCGGCACCCTGCAAAATTTCATTCAGTGTGCCATCACCGCCACAGGCATAGATGCGAACTTCTTCCCCGCTCTCTGCACAGGCGGCAGCAACCTCTCGGGCGTGTCCCGCCCGGCGGGTCACCACGACGGAAGGCGTAACTCCGGCACGATCCGCGGCAGCCCGGATTTGCGGCAGCAAGGTTACGCTTGCATCCGCCTTCCCGGCGGTCGGGTTGATCACAAACAGATAACGAATCGCAACCGCCTCCCCTTTTTATTTGGATAGATACAAGTAGTATTTATTGTAACTTTTTCTCACCAAAAGTGCAAGAGGGTGGGATAAACTGTTAGAGTTTTGCCCAGAATAACCGATATCGGAGGGAGTTCTATGCAGCAAGTATTTCTGGAGGTGGGGCAGGTAGCTCTGACCAGCGTTTTTTCTCTGGCAATGATGTTTCTGATCACACGCTGGGGCGGAAAACGCCAGATTGCACAAATGAGTCCATTTGACTATCTTAATGCCGTTACCGTCGGTTCCATTGCGGCGGAAATGGCCACCAATCTGGAGGCCTGGTATCGCCCGTTCACTGCCTTGCTGGTATATGGCATAATCACCTGGGCAGTGGAGGTTTCTGCCTGTAAAAGTATTGCATTACGGACTTTTTGGAGTGGTCGTTCGGTAATCCTCATGAACAACGGCGTCATTCTGAAAGAAAATCTACGGCGTGCCACCATCGATCTCAATGAATTCCTGGGACAAGCACGGATCGCCGGTTACTTTGATCCAAATGAGATTCAGACTGCCATTTTGGAAAACAACGGCCAGATCAGTTTTCTGCCTAAAAGTGAAATTCGCCCTGCCAATCCGCAGGATCTCGGAATCGCTCCGGACCCGACCAGTGCCTGGTATGACCTGATTCTGGATGGGCGTCTTCTTTCGGATAATTTAAAAGCGGCGGGCCGTGACGAGCGCTGGCTGGATGATCAGCTGCACCGTATGGGAATTGGGCAGTGTAAAGAAGTCTTCTATGCAGCGTGCGATAAGCAAGGCCGTTTTTTTGCTTGTCGTGGCGAATAAAAGAGATAATAAAGGGGCCGGAGCAAATGCTCCGGCCCGATTTACGCCTTTTGGAGTAAATTATTTGAAGTAGCGGTCCAGCAGGCCCTGCATGCCGCGGCCATGACGAGCCTCGTCTTTGGCCATTTCGTGAACAGTGTCATGGATGGCATCCAGGCCCAGTTCCTTCGCCTTCTTGGCGATGTCCATCTTGCCTGCGCAGGCGCCACACTCGGCATCCACACGCATCTGCAGGTTCTTCTTGGTGCTGTCGGTCAGCACTTCGCCCAGCAGCTCAGCAAACTTGGAAGCGTGCTCGGCTTCCTCAAATGCGTAGCGCTTCCAAGCCTCAGCGATTTCGGGGTAGCCCTCGCGGTCAGCAACACGGCTCATAGCCAGATACATACCGACCTCGCTGCACTCGCCGTTGAAGTTCTCGCGCAGACCCTGGAGAATCTCCTCCGGAGCATCCTTGGCGATTCCGACAACATGCTCGGTCACATAGGTGTTATCTTTCTTTTCAATGAACTTGGAAGCCGGCGCCTTGCAGACGGGGCAGAACTCAGGGATGGAACCTTCGGCAATGTAGCCGCAGACGGTGCAAACATATTTCGTCATAATGAATAGCCTCCTGTTGTTGATATAGCTCCTAAGACGCATTCCTGTGTCTTTGGTGCTATTATAGCGTCTTATTCCTACAATGTCAATAGAGTTTTGCGTAATTTAAGAAAAAATCTTATTTTTACTTTGGAATGGAGATCTTTTATGCATTCCCTTTCGCAGAGCGTCGGGCAGTGCCTTGAAAAGAGCAGAAGTCAGAATATTACTTACTGCTCCCACCACAATTCCGGCCACAAGTAGGACCGGTGCATAGGCCAGAGCCAGGGAACTGGAAAGCAAAACACAGGCTCCTGCCAGCTGGCCCAGATTATGTGCCAGCGCACCGCACACACAGAATAAATAGCCGCTTACCGAAAAAGGAAGGTGAAGCAAAATCACAAATACCAGTAAAGAAACCAATCCGCCACAGCCGGAAAGAAACCCGGCAGTCACCCCGCGAGTCAGAAAAGCAAACGCCGCTTTGAGAACAACAAGTAAAACAGCGGTACGTGTGTGCAGAAAGAGAATCGCATACATGACCACAATGTTGGAAAGTCCCAGTTTCAGGGCCGGAATAAGTCCCAGAAGCGGTGTGACGCATGACTCCAGCCAGGAAAGAGCAAGGGCCAACGCAAACAGCATGGCCGTCAATGCTACAGATCTTGCTTTGGAATTCTGCACAGTAAGTCTCTCCCCCTTTTGTATGCTCTTCTGCGAGTGTACGGCAAAGTCCCCTTCTTTGTCAAGGCCACAAAAAATTTACATGGATTGTGGCGCTTTCACTAGGGGTTTCGACGGAATACGGGTTGAAAAAACAGCTAAAATAGTGTATTCTAATAAGGTATTCCGAGATAGTACGGAACATCGTGCGGATGACCGGAGAACGCAATTCCGGCATACCGGCAGATTTTACGATCAAGCAATAAAGGAG
This sequence comes from Subdoligranulum variabile, assembly GCF_025152575.1. Lineage (NCBI taxonomy): Bacteria > Bacillati > Bacillota > Clostridia > Eubacteriales > Oscillospiraceae > Subdoligranulum > Subdoligranulum variabile. Next base: position 3,154,723 of record NZ_CP102293.1, read on the forward strand.
AACAATCCCATGAAAAAATTACTTCCGATTCTTTTGTGCGCGGCGATTCTTTTGGCCGGCTGCAGCAAGTCTGGAGATTCTGAAACGACTTCTTCCGGCAGCGAGGCTTCTTCTGTTTCCGAGGCTGTAAGTTCCGAGGAAACATCGGAGGCGGCTTCTGATTCCGCGTCCCAGGGTTCCGAGGCCGAGGAAGTAGCTCAGACGGAGAATCTCGACAGTGCTGTCGCTGCGCTGGAGGCCGTCAACCCCATCAACAATCCGATGGCGTACAGTGATTTTGATGTAGAGAACACCTTGATGCTGAATAAGGACAACCTTGTGGCGTACAAGGGCGATGTGAGCAATACGCAGTCTGATTGTGGACTGGTTTTTGTGGCACAGGCCAAGGAGGGCAAGGCCGAAGAGGTAGAATCCGAACTGCAGGCCTATAAAGAGAGTCTGACCGCCAACAATCTGTATGCTGAGTTTGCCGATCTGACCGCGCTTGCGAAAGATGCGCGTATTGTCCGAAACGGGAATTATGTTGCGATGGTGATTGCCAGTGTCGATGTAGGCGACTATACCGAGATCGATAAAGTATTGGAAACGGCATTGAATTTCTGATTCTCCTGCACAACGAAGCTCACCGGGCCGTTACCTGCTTTGGTAACGGCCCTTTTATTTTTGAAAAAGAGGAGCACACATGGTTTTCAATAGTGTGGTGTTTTTGTTCTGCTTTCTGCCTTTGGCGTTGCTGATCTATTACATAACCCCCGGTCGGGCCAAAAATGCAGTCCTGCTTGTGGAGAGCCTGCTCTTTTACTGCTGGACAGGGGTTACATTTTTGCCGCTGATCCTATGCCTGATCCTATTCAATTATGTTTGGGGGCTGGTGACGGCATCGGCTCGGGCCAGATTGCGGTGGCTCCTGCCCCTGATAGCGGTTTTTGTCAATCTTGGGGTTCTTGTCTATTTCAAATATACCAATTTCCTGATTGAAACGTTGAATCGGATTGCGGGCCTCGGGCTTTCGTCGTTGGACATTGGAGATGTGCTTCCCCTTGGTATCAGCTATTACATCTTCAAGATCATCAGCTATGAGGTTGATGTCTATACAAATAAGGTCAAGCCTGAAAAAAATCCCATCACATTTGCCAGCTATGTGCTCTTCTTCCCGCAGTTGATTGTCGGCCCCATTGTGAAATACCGCGACATGGCGGAACAGTTTCACAAACGCTCTGACCGTTGTCATCTTGCACAGATCGAACAGGGAGCCGAGCTTTTTGTCTTTGGCCTTGCCAAAAAGGTGATTCTGGCAGATTCCATCGGCGCCTTGTGGACGGATATTATTGGAAATGGAGGCATTGGTCTGGCCAATGTTTCTACTCCCTTGGCGTGGCTGGGCATTCTTGCCTATTCCCTGCAGCTGTATTTTGATTTTGCCGGTTACAGTGAAATGAGCAATGGTCTGGCCGCTATGCTGGGGTTTGAATGCCCCGTCAACTTTGATTTACCGTACATTTCCGGGAGCATTACGGAATTCTGGCGGCGCTGGCACATCTCGCTTTCCAGCTGGTTCCGGGATTACATCTATATTCCTCTTGGGGGAAATCGCAAAGGAAAGCCCCGGCAATTGTTCAATATGCTGCTGGTTTGGGCAGCTACCGGGATATGGCATGGCGCCAGCTGGAATTTTATCTGCTGGGGGCTGTACTATTTTGTGCTGCTTACGATCGAAAAACTGTTCCTTTTGAAATATTTGAAGAAAGGCCGTGTTTGGCCGCATCTTTATACGCTTTTCCTGGTAGTACTGGGATGGGGTATTTTTACAGCCAACCAACCGGGTGCGCCGCTGGGGCTTCTGATGCAGAAACTTTTTGTGCCCCAGAGCGGAATTTCTTCGATTTATTATCTTCGCAATTACGGCGTATTCTTGCTTCTTGGCTGTCTATGCTCTTCTACAGTGCCCCGCAGGCTATGGCATAAAATTGGTCGCTGGATGCCTCTTAAAGTGGTGCTCTTTGCGGGGCTGACGGTACTGTGCATTGCGTATGTGGTGGCGGCAACCAATTCCACGGCTCTGTATGCCAATTTCTGAGAAAGGGGAAAACCGTATGTCAAAGGTTATTTATCGGAAATCCGGTCGTCGAACGGTGCACCCGATCCTGCTTTGTGCGGCGCTGCTGCTCTTTGGTTTTTCTCTGGTGAATGTTGTCTGGCCCAAGCGAAAACTGATTGAATTGGAAAACAGAAACGCTGCGGAACTTCGCGCACCGACCATCGCTGATCTTCTGGATGGCACCTGGCAGCAATCTTTTTCTTCCTGGATGCAGGATCAGTTCATACTCCGCGATCAGTGGATTAACACCCAGCGCGCTGCGGATGAGATGGTTTTTCAGAAGGTGGAAGAGGGGGGGATCCTGCTGGGAAAGGATCACTGGATGTTCACCAAGCTATTTACGGTAGATGAGACCACACAGAAGCAGCTTGACAAAAATATCCAGGCAGTTTCGGACTTTGCAGCCAAATACCCCGGTAAGGTGACGTTTTTGCTGGCACCTTCTGCCAGCGCGATCTATCCGGAGATGCTTCCTGCCGGCGCCCCCATGGTGGACGAGGACAGTATGCTGAATGATATTTTCGCAACAATCGGTCAGTACGCGGAAGTACTGGATCTGAGGAATACCTTTACCGCCAGTAAAGAGGAATATCTTTATTTCAAAACAGACCATCACTGGACGCCCAACGGCGCGTATCGTGCGTATGAGCAATTCTGCAAGCTCAAAGGGCTTTCCCCGTTTGACCGCACTGCACACGAATCTGTTACCATCAATGGTTTCCAGGGAACACATTATTCTGCAACTCGTCTGTGGAATGTTGAGGATGACTCCATCACCTATTATCCGTTGGACAATCAAATGACTATTTTCGATGTTCCATCGGAAGCACAGTTTGAGGCAAACCGCACGGAAAATCTCATCAATACGGAAAAATTTGAAACGAGAGACAAGTATGCCGCTTTTCTGGATGGAAACAATGGCTATTCCGTGGTTGAAGGCAATGGGACCGGAAGCATTTTGGTTGTAAAGGATAGCTACGCCAACAGCTTTGTCCCTTACCTTACCGAAAATTATGCGAAAATTGGCGTAATCGATTTCCGCAATTTCCGGTATGGGTTGGATTCCACCATAGAAAAAGAAGGGTACGATCAAGTGTTGATCCTTTATAATTTCCAAACTTTCCTTGCCGATAAAAACCTGATCAACATTATCCGTCCCAGTTCCCTGCAAGCCTCCTGATACCTTCCAGAAAAAACGCCGCAGAAGAAAAATCTTCTGCGGCGTTTTTTGCTGTGCTGATGGGAAATTAGTCAATCAGAACTTTCAAAACAGAGGATTGAAACGCGCTTTCCGGGCCGTACAAGCAGGCTTGCCAGAAACGAAAATGGAAAGGATCTGCACCAGCCTGCTGCATTTGCCGCTGCAAATCCGCAAAACCTGTCTGTAATTCCTGCTGTAATAAAGATTTCAGAGAAGATGGCTCGACAGAAGAATCCAGTGCCGTCAGTGTCACATCCCTTAGATGCAGTTGTATTTCATTTCCGTCGGCGATAATATACGCTTTTGCCTCGCATGCTGCTTTACCGAAAGCAAAGGTGCCGTTTAGCACAGAAGTCTGCCCGCACAGAACCGCTGCCAACTGTGCTTCCTCCACCCCTGTATAGCGTATTGCCGGCTCATTCTCTGCCAGCAGGAGGAAGTCATATCCACCGCCAGGGCGATATCCAGGAACGGCGCAAACGTTTTTTTGACTAAACAATTGCTGCAACCCGCAGTGCACCTTATAGATTTTTTCCGAGGCTTTCATGTTCAGATAAAGGGTACTTCCCTCTTCGGCCCAGCTTTTGGGAACCGTATTCAGAATGAATACAGAAAGTTCGGGAGCCGGTTGGGCATTGTCATATAGAAGTGCGCCGATTTCCCGGGCAGTTGCAAGGTCTGTGTCAGAGGGAAAGGCGACGAGATCCAACAGGCCGTAGTATACCTCGCCATAAAGAGATTGCTCAGCTCGTTCAAGAGCCTGTGCGGGAGTCTTTCCTTGGGCCGCAGAAATTTTGTTTCCATCAGATTCCGACTTGGCATTCTGATCAGCCAGCACCAGGCAGGCGGAAAACTGTGTTCCCTGGCGTGTAAAAAGAACGCCACGTACAATTTCGCGCTCAGAGAGAGATTGTCCTCCGCAACCGCATAATAGCAAGCCTATGAGCAAACACCCGTTTACAAGCCATGCTTTAGTTTTCGGCAAAGCCATGCCGCTGCACCTCCTATTCCGGCCAGCAGAGCGAATCCCCAGGTCAGCATGCTGCGCTGCTGCATAGCTGTCTGAACATCCGTTTTTTGCAACAAAGCACACAGGAGCCAAAGCCCTCCCCCATATAGGGGAAAGTTGCGGAGCGAAACGGAGAGACCTTTGTTTTCCTCTTTGCGCAAAAGTAAACAGATCGCATACAGATAAAGGGACAGCTTCAGCGTAATCGCCATGATCCACAGAATCAGCTGTAAACTTTCCAAGCGATTGAAGACTGACAAAGCTCCGCAGCGAGCTGCCGCGTGGATGGGATCGATACGGATCGGCATGGCGGCACCGTAGAAAAGTTCTAAAACAAGATGCATGCCCACATCGAACCACAGCGCAGCCGCAGCCAAATGAAGTAAGGCATGCCGGTGCTTGGATTTGGACGGCGGCAGCAAAGCTGGAAGCAGATATTCCGGATATAATGTGAGCTGCTCTTTTGCAGCCGTGGCAAAGTCATTCGGTTGGAGTTGAACTATCTGTAAATTGGTGATATGAAGCCGTGGCAGAACCGTCAACAACATAAAACCCGTGGCCAGAAGCAGCAGACACAGTACAACATGCGCAGTTTGGGAAATAGCCGACACTCTTCGCAGATAGATAACTGGAAGCAGTGTCATCAAGCAAATTGCTGTCATCGAGAGCATTCCGGGGTACAATCGCTGTGCTAAATCCCGGAAATTCAAGATTTCCAGCGCAGATGTGTAGAACAGCAGCGCCGCAAACAAAAGTCGAAGGGCGGGACTTTCTCCGCTTCTCCAGGCACGGGCAAACAGCCATCCGGTGCCAGCCAGTAATGGCACACAAACCAGCGCTGTTGCAGCGCCCGCGCGTGGCCAGTAGGCGCTTTGGCTGCGCAGCAAGACATTGACAAGCACCCCCACTGTCAGAGCAGCAAGAAGGCTTGGGCAATCACGTTTCATCCTTGCCAATCACCTCCCCGAACCTGGAAAGATCAGACCAGATACTTCGCACAAATCCATCTCGCCAGCTTGTACGGCTCAGGGGCATCAGTGGATAGAGGTAGTCATATCCAAAAGGCTCGCTGCCGCAGGCCATGGCAAGGATAACAAGCGCTGCACAGGCAAGCCCAAGAACGCCGAAAGATCCAGACAGGAGTATGACTGCAAAGCGGAACAGGATGGACTGCTCGTACAGCGACGGGACCGCCAGTGTGGCAACGGTGGCGGCTGCCGCCATTGTGAGGATCGGAACACTGACAATCCCGGCTGAAACGGCCGTCTCCCCTATGATCAAGGCACCCACAAGACTTACCGTGTGACTTATGGATTGCGGCGCACGCAGACCGGCTTCCCGGACAATCTCCAGCAGAAGTGTGACACTCAGCATTTCCAGCATAGGAGGTAATGGTGTGCTGACTTCAGCCTGGGTCAGCTTGGTCAACATCTGGATAGGGATAATTTCCGGTGCGAAAGAAACTGCCATCACATAGAGCCCCGGCCCAAATACAGAAAGTAGAAAGGCAAGATACTTTAGAATCCGAATCAGCCCTGAAAAAACAGCGCCGGATGCGTAGTCGTCCAGACATTCAAAGTGCTCCGCAAAAAAACTGGGGACAACAAGTGCATAAGGGCATCCGGAAACCATGACAACAATTTTTCCTTCGCATAGGCGGGCACAGGCAGTCGCTGGCCGTTCTGTGTAGGCGGCTGCCGGAAAAAGATTCAGTTTGTCCTGTTTCAAAAAAGAAGCAAAGTAGGCACTGTCCAACAAAACCGGCAACTCGACAGAGGACAACTTTTCCCGCAAAGCATCTACGGTCTCTTTGGGCGCCAATGCACGGTCATAGCATATACAATATTCGGTTTTGGATCGAGTATGGGCGGTCTGAATTTCTACAATGAGTGTTTCCGTGCGAAACTGCCTTCGCAAAAGAGAGATATTGTTCCGGAGCAATTCTGTAAAAGCCTCCTGGGAGCCTCGCATATTTCCTTCGCCTGTAGGAGTGCTGATAGACCGCTGTGGCATCTCCTGGGTGGAAAACGCCACGGCGCGGCGACAGCCGTCAATCAGAAGCAGCGTCATTCCGTTGCACAGCAGTTCCACAAAAGAAGTCCAGTCTTCCGCGGGAGCCGGTTCCGCGGGAACCATACTTTGGGTAAGCAGATAATCGCACCAGATCATCACTTCCGTTCAGCATAAGCAGATCGTGATCCAGCATTTCCAGTGCCAGATGGCAAAGCTTCTCTGGGGAAGACAGCCCCGTGAACATCACAATCGCGCAGGAAACGCCGCTGATCATGATTTCCTTGGTATAGAAGTCTCCGGAATCGCCAAAAATGCTTTTCAGAATCCGCAGATTTTCCAGTAAGGATCGATTCAATCTTTTTTGCTGCATAGGATTCCCCCTCGTCAGGCATTAGTGTTGCCGGGTATCAGGGAAAATATGAGGAGGCCAATGGATGCTTTCAGCAATTTTTCGAACCATTGTCGTCTATGCTACCGTTGTGGCTGCACTGCGCCTGATGGGAAAACGCCAGTTGGGTGAGTTGCAGCCTTCAGAACTGGTGACAACGCTGTTGGTTTCCAATGTTGCGTCAATTTGTATCGATGAGCCGGATCTGCCATTACTATCCAGCCTGGTTCTGATTATTCTTCTGACGTCGCTGGAGATCTTCAGTTCTACGCTGGCGTATCTTAACCCTACCTATGCACGAGTCCTCTTCGGCAAACCAATCACGGTGATTCGCGACGGAAAAATTGTACAGGAGGCTCTGCCTCGTCTTCGCATCACGGCGGGAGATCTGATGGAGGCGTTGCGGGGGAAAGATATCTTTTCCCCCGATGAAGTTCTTTGGGCGGTCGTAGAACCAAACGGCCATATCAGCACCGCTACGGTAAAGAACAGCAACCAAGAAAAACCCATGCTTCCGTTACTGATTGATGATCAGATCTATCATGACAATCTGCAAGCACTGCACCTGGATGAAAAATGGCTGGATAGTGCTCTTGCTAAAAGAGGACTCGACCGTCGGCAGGTTCTTCTTGTCTTGTATAACGGAAAGCAACTACTGCTGGTACAAAAAAAGACCACCCCGAAGGGTGGTCCGGAAAGGATCCTGTGACTTGAATCGCAATTGGTATGCAGCATTTTTGCTGGCAGTGCTTATTTTCCTGCTGTACATCGCTGGGCGTTATGTGGATAACAACACACAAACTCTGACCCGGGAACTCGATGTCGCATATAATCTTGCTGTATCAGGAGAATACGAACAGGCCAAGCAGGCATTCCAGAAAGCAGCACAACGCAGCGAAGAAAACAGCCCAGTCTGGATGCTTCTGATCCGTCGCAGCCTTGTGGATCAGCTCAATCAAACACTGGCAACTATCCCCTCTTACGTATCTGCAGAAAATGTGGCAGATTTAGCGGTAGAGACTGCGCGTGCCCGTACCCAGGCACAGCAGATTCGGGAATCATTTTTCAGCTGGTTTTGAGCGGGTATCCAGCATGTCTTTGAGTTCTTCCATGAAGGTATTCACATCGCTGAACTGCCGATAAACCGAAGCAAAACGCACATAAGCAACATCATCCATCTTCTTCAGTTCCTGCATTGCAAGATCGCCGATATGAATCGAAGTGACCTCCCGATCATAGGAGTTCAGCAGCATCTGCTCGATGCGGCTTACAGCGTCATCCAGCTGCTGATAGCTGACAGGCCGCTTTTCGCAGGCACGTAGCATACCGTTGAGCAGCTTCTGGCGGTCAAACACTTCACGCGAATGGTCTTTCTTGACCACCATCAGCGGGACCGTTTCTACGATCTCGTAGGTGGTGAAACGCTTTTTGCAATTCAGGCATTCACGGCGGCGGCGGATTTTTTCGCCGTCTTCAGTAGGACGGGAATCAATAACTTTGGAATCAACTTCACCGCAGTATGGGCACTTCATGGCAGATTCCTCCTCTTAGCCAACTCAGGCTTTCTTTTTGGCAGGGGCTTTTTTATGCATTTTCCAGTCGACCCACAGCGGTGTGGCAATGCAGATCGTGCTGTAGACACCACTGATCATACCGAACAGCAGCGGGAAAGCAAAGGTGTAGATACTGTCAAGACGATAAACCACCGACACGACGCAGATAACACCCAACGCCAGGCAAGTGGTAATGGAAGTCATCAACGAGCGGGAGAAGCTCTGGTTGATGGACAGATTGACCAGTTCCTTCAGGCCCATCTGCTTTTTGCCGAACAAAGCGCTATTTTCCCGAATGCGGTCATAGATAACAACGGTATCGTTGATGGAGTAGCCCAGAATGGTCAGCATCGCGGCGATAAAGTTGCCATTCAGAGGAATTCGCAGCAGGACAAAAACACCAAAGATGATGAACATGTCGTGCAGCAGCGCGACCACTGCCGTGGCACCGGCTTTGAGGCCGCCGATGCGGCGGAAACGATACGCGACATACAGCAGAATCAGGACACAGGCGGCCACCAGTGCAACAAGGCTCTTGAGCAGGAACTCGTTGCCGATGGTTGCATCCACGTTGCTGACTTCGTTCTGGACAAACTGATTGTCGGGGTATTGCTCATTCAGTGTTGTCAGCAGACCATCCAGCTGATCAGTAGAGAGGGTTTCGCTACCGGGGAGCGTGATAGTCAGCGTCTGTCCACCCGAAATATCCGAGCCGGTCTGCAGCGTCAGATTGCTCTGATTGAGTTCGGTGCTGACCGTGTTCTTCAGCGCATCCAGATCCGCATCTCCCTCATAAGCCAGCGTAATCATGGAACCGCCTTTGAATTCCACATCCATGCTGACACCGAATACAGCAGAGAAAATTAAAACAATAGCGATGACACAGCAAGAGAAAGCATAGAACTTCTTGCGGTTGCCGACAAAGTTGATGGTCGGGGTCTTGTATTCGGCACCGCCTTCCTTTTTGCCGCCGTACAACCAAGGATTGCGCAGAGCCTTGCAGTGAACGGCACCACGGATCATAACACGAGTAGCCCACACACCAAAGACGAAGTTGAGCAAAACACTGGTCAGCAAAGTAAAGCCGAAGGAATAGATGGTACCGGCTGTGGACGGTCCGAACCAGAAGAAGATCGGATTAAAGACCTTGGCCCAGAAACCATCCGTGGGACCAAACGCCCCCATCAGGATGGCGGCCACGATCACGATGGTGACATTGCCGTCGATGATGGGCGTCAACCCCATTTTAAAGCCGCTCTTAATGGCTCCATCAAGAGTTTTGTTCTTGGAAAGTTCTTCCTTAATGCGTTCCGCTGTAATAACGTTGGCATCCACGCCCATACCAATGCCGAGAATAATACCAGCAATACCGGGCAGCGTCAGAGTGGATCCCGGGAAAACACTGAAATAGCCGGAAACCACAGCCAGCGTAGCACAAACCTGTCCCAGCAGGGAAACCGCCGCAATGGTACCGGGCAGGCGATAGCGCAGAATCATGAGCAACGCTACCAGTACAAAGGCCACAATACCAGCCAGAACCATTACTTCCAGGCTTCTGGCACCCAGCGTCGGGCTAATGGTGGAATAGCTTTCTGCAGAAAGTGCGAACGGAAGAGCGCCGGAATTAATCTGGTTGGCAAGCGTTGCGGCGCTGTCCTGATCAAAGTTCCCCTTGATGATAGCCTCACCGCCGGTAATGGCCTCATCAACCGAGGCAGTGGAAATGTTCTCATCATCCAGCCAAATGGAAATCGGATCGCCGCTGGCGGCCAGTTCCGTCGTGGCATCGGCAAACGCCTGCGCCCCTTCACTGCTGAACTTCAGCTGGACAACCCAGCCGTCGGTCTCGCTGTATGCAGCATTGGCGGAGGTTACATCATCGCCGCTGAGAATCTCTTCCCCGTCGGCAGTTGAACCTTTTCGGAACACCATCTTGGCGGTAGTACCGATCTCATCGATAGCCGTCTGAGGGTTGAAATCAGACTCCCCCGTTTTCCACGGAAAACGAACGATGATACGATCTTTGTTGCTGTCGACATAGCTTTCATAATCGGTAATACCCAAGCCCACAAGACGATCTTCAATGACCGTTTTGGCGGCAGTCATCTGCTCGGGTGTCGCATCCACATCCCCATCCGGCATGAAGGTGACATCCACGCCGCCGCGAATGTCGATGCCGAAACGGATATCCGAAGCACCTTTTACATAGGTATGCTTGGTGTCACCGTATTGATAGCTTACACCGAAGATGGCCGTAAGGGAAAATACAACGATCAAAATTGCCACGACGAACAACGGCCATGACTTCCCTCTCTTGTTCATAGAAACCTCCAACAATATGCCCGCACCGGCGAGCGGGATACTTTATTACTGCTGGTCAGCCAGCAGTTTTTCAACAACTGCCAGGCGTACGCAGACGCACAGCAGCGCAGAAGCAGTTTCGACCTCGTCCAGGCTCGGATACGTCGGCGCAATGCGCAGATGGGAGTCGTCGGGATCCTTATGGTACGGATATGCGGAGCCGGCACCCGTCAGGGTCAGGCCGCAATCCTTGCAGAGCTGGGCCACGCGCTTGGCACAACCGGGCATTACATACAGGCTGATGAAGTAACCGCCCTTGGGATTGGTCCAGTGTGCAATGTCTCCGCAAGGAGTCAGCTGTTCCTCAAAAGTGGTCTTGACCGCGTCAAAACAAGGAACCAGACGACGGCGATGCTTGGCCATATGTGCCAGAACACCTTCCTTGTTCTTCAGGAATCGCACGTGGCGCAGTTGATTCATCTTGTCATAGCTGATGATCATGGCAGAGAACCGCTTGCAGATGTACTTCATGGAGTTCTCACTGCAGGCAAAGGCAGAAACACCGGCACCGGGGAACGTGATCTTGCTCGTAGAAGTAAACATGAAGACCCGATCCTCTGTGCCGTACTTTTTGCTTTCGTTGAGGAGTACCGGCGTTTCGATGATCTCATCCGTGAGGTGGTGAACGATGTATGCCTCATCCCAGAAAATCTTGAAATCAGGGGCAGCGGTCTTCATAGCAGCAAAACGGCGGATTGTCTCGTCGCTGTAAGTATAGCCATCGGGGTTGGAATACTGAGGCACACACCAAATTCCTTTGATCGTGTCATCCTCAGCCACTAGTTTCTCAATCATGTCCATATCGGGACCGTCTTCGGACATGGGGATATTGATCATCTCGAAGCCCATCTCTTCGGTAATCGCAAAGTGACGATCATAACCGGGCACAGGGCACAGGAATTTACGCTTTTCCACCTGAGACCACGGACACGGAGATTCCGGGTAACCGAACATGAAACCGATGGCCATCAGATTGTACATGAGCTGCAGGCTGGAATTGCCGCCGACAAAGACTTCGGCAGGCTTGACGCCCATGACATCGGCAAAAAGTTCCCGGGCCTCATACAACCCTTCAAGATTGCCATAGTTACGGGCATCAAAACCATCATCGGTGGTATAGTCGTCCATTTTCAACAGATCCATCGCCAGGTCCATCTGGTGAGGGCCGGGTTTGCCGCGCGCCATGTTGAGTTTCAGGCCCATATCCTGAAACTTTTTGTACTCGGCCGTCAGACGGTCCTTCTCAGCGGTCAGTGCGGCATGGTCCATTGCAAAATAGTCTGCCATATCATTTCCCCCTATAGTTATAGTTTCCTGCGGCATCCCCTCTATTTTGACGCAATCGCAGGCATACACTACATTATATACGATTTATGCGAAAGAAACAAGCATTTTCTTTAGTGTTTACCTATAAAAAGATAAAAAAACGAAAAAATCGCATACCGAAAGGTGGACAAAAATTATATTAATATTGATTTTCGGCGGATTTTCTTTATACTAAGAAGTAGAAAGTTCCCTAAAAGGAGGTTATGTGTTATGGAATTTGACACCCTCATCCGAGAAAGAAGGAGCATCCGTCAATATGACCCCAACCGGTCGGCAACTGCGGCGCAGATCCGTGAAATCGTGGCCTCGGCTATTGAAGCTCCCTCCTGGAAGAACTCACAGACGGCACGTTATTACGCAGTTCTTTCGGATGAGATGCGTAGAGAGTTTATGCGCCTTTGCCTGCCGGAACGAAACGCCAAGAAAGCCGAGCATGCAGCACTGGTGGTAACGACATTTGTAAAGGAAACCGCCGGCTTTACGCAGGGAAAGCCGGACAATGAATGCGCCGACGGCTGGGGATTCTATGATCTGGGGCTGCACAACGCGCTGTTTCTTTTGAAAGCGAAAGAACTGGGGTTGGATACCCTGGTGATGGGGTTGCGGGATGAGAAATCGATCCGAACTCTATTGAAAATCCCTCAGACAGAGACTATTGCTTCCGTTATTGCCGTGGGATATGCAGCACAGCCTGCCAACCATCCACCACGCAAAGCACCGGAGGAAATCCTGACATTTTATTAATTTATGGATGCAAGAAAAATCCCGCAGCAGATTCCCTAGAAACTGCTGCGGGATTTTATATGCCGCCGACCGGGATCGAACCGGTACGGTATCGCTACCGAGGGATTTTAAGTCCCTTGCGTCTGCCAGTTCCGCCACGGCGGCAGATTGAGTTTATTGTACAACAGCAGGATGTAAATGTCAATGCGGATTGAAGAAGCCCATCCCTATATGGTATACTGATAAAAACTTTTGAAAATGAGGCATAGGGAGATGCTCCACAAAAATTCATTGCAGAAACAGCAGCTGCGGTTATTTGTATTGGGAACGCTGCTGGGGATTGCCGCGTTCTTGCTGGTATACGGGATTGTACCTTTGGATGTGACCAATGACACCTTTTGCCGCGGCGGCTATGTAGAAAAAGATATTCAGCAGCATTATGCAGGGTGGCTGTTTTATCGAGAAAGTGCACTCTCATTTCCTCTATGCGTTACAACGGCTATCAACGCACCGCAGGGGGTAAGCATCGCCTATACGGATTCCATCCCGCTGGCGGCACTTTTTTGCAGACCCCTGGCCAATTGGCTGGGAGGAACTTTCCAGTATTTTGGTTGGTTTACCCTTTTATGCTTTGCCTTGCAGGGAGGCTTCAGCGCTTTATTGTGCGGCCTTTTTTCGGAAGGAACACTTCGTCCCTTGTTGGGGACGACACTGTTTGTTTCCAGCCCCATTTTATATGAACGCGCCTTTCGGCATACTTCCCTGGGAGCACAATGGCTTGTTTTGGCAGCGCTCTACCTGTATTTTTCCCTGCGAAGGGAGGGACGCTATGCCTCCCGAGGATTGTTTCTGCTCAATGTGCTCGCAATTGGTATTCACCCTTACTTTTTGCCTATGACTTATGCGGTCACCTTGGCGCTGCTGCTGGAATATAGCGTACAGCGACATCAATGGAAAGGGCCCGTCCTGTATCTTACCTCCAATCTGATTTGCACGGTGGGGCTCGGATGGCTGTTGGGACTTTTTTACGGCACAGCCACCAATGGTGGGCAAGCTCTGTATGGGTATTTTTCCATGAACCTCAATTCCCTGTGGAATCCGGTGGGGATCAATGGTACGCTGTACAGTCGCCTGCTTCCTGCACAGAATCAGATCAATGGAAACTATGACGCGTTCGCTTACCTGGGACTGGGGGTTCTGATATCGTTGCCCGTCGTTGTTTTCCACGCCCGTCACCGGATTGGGAAGCAGCTTCTCCGGCATTGGGCGTTGGCATCTGTTTGTCTCATTCTGACACTGTTTGCAATCAGCAACACCGTCACGGCCAACGGGGTCACCCTTTTTTCCATTCCCCTTCCCGGCAAGGTCGTGGAACTATGCTCGGTATTTCGGTCTGGCGGGCGGCTGTTTTGGCCGGTCTATGAGCTGCTGCTACTGTCTGCATTTGCAGGAATCTGCCGCTTCCCTGCCTCCCGGTTGGTATTGGTGCTGATGCTGGTTATACAAATTTGGGATGTCAGCCCGGGAATTTGTCAGAGACACCAGGACATGGCGGCTGCTGTGCAGACCGCAGCGTTCCCCAGTGCCCTGGAGAGCAATTTTTGGAAAAACGTTGCTGGCCGCTACCAACACATAGAATCCGTGCAGGGACTTCAAGATGATGCACTGCATCTGGCACTGTTCGCCGCCGATCACAGTATGACGACAAACGATCCCTTTGCAGCTCGGTATGATACTGTAGCGTTGGAACAGGAGCGCCAGAAAATTTTGCAGGAACTGGCAATGGGGGTACTGCGGCAGGATACACTGTATCTGTTTTCGGATGAGGGCGCTTTCCTGCAAGCTGTGGAACCGGTAAAAGAACAAGCCTGGTGCGGTTCCGTCACAGATCAGACCGGGACGTCCACCTGGTATGTGATTGCACCCGGGTTGCAGAACCAAGAGTTTGACAGATTGTGTACGGTGTACGATGGTTCGTATCCGCTTCGGCTTGCTGATTATACAGATGCCTTGTGGAATCGCGGTGTGTTGGATTCTACCAAGAAAACAGTGTGCTTTGCCGATTCCCCCTTTGCACGCGCCAAACTGGATAACGCAAAGTATCTTTGCGCAGACGGACGGGAATATGCCATCACCTTAGTGGACGAAAGCGACCCGGGATGGTTGATGGTCACCTTGGAAATTGAGGACGCCACAGTATTGTGGGGGCAGGAGTTGACGACCAGATGAAAGAGTTGCATGTAAGAAGCCTTTTGCCGGTAAGGCTGGACAAATATTTGATGGAACAGTATCCTTCTCTCGGTTTGGGGAGATTGAATAAGGCATTGCGGGAAAACAAAATTAAGCTGAACGGAAAAAAACAGCCCCTCTCCACCCGGGTGCAGAACGGCGACGTAATTCGCTTGTTCCTGAAAGATGAGCAGCTGGAAGATCGTCCGCTTCCGTCCGCCGTGTTTGTATATGAAGATGAGGATATCCTTGTGGTCAACAAACCGGCCGGTATCGAAGTGGATGGTCCAGCGGCAGATACTCTGCTCAAACGCGTGCAGACCACCCTTGCCGCTGCGGGAAAGGCGGGGCATGCGGTACTGTGCCATCGTTTGGATACCGGGACCAGCGGATTGGTTCTTCTGGCCAAAAACCAGGCCACAGAACTCTTCCTTACCCAAGCCATTAAGGCCCGTACAATTGAAAAGCGGTATCTCTGCGTGACCTTTGGAAGGCCACAACCTCCTGCGGCTTTGATGCATGATTACCTGCTCAAGGATGCAGAACGGGGTGTGGTAAAAATCATCACCTCTCCTGCCAGCGGCGCTAAAGAAGTTATTACGGGATATGAAACGCTGGCAGTAAGCGGTCGTTTGGCACTTTTGGAGGTGGAACTGGTAACGGGGCGGACCCACCAGATCCGCGCTCATCTGGCGCATATCGGATGCCCTATTCTGGGAGATTCCAAATATGGAAATAATGCAGCAAACAGGGAGTTGCATTTCAAGTATCAGGCGTTGTGTGCCTGGGAACTTCGGTTTCCTGAAACCATTGAAAATCCACAGTTCGCGCATCTGGCGGGACGTGTATTCCATGCGGAAAAGCCCTGGTACTGCCGCCAGATCATGGATGGTACACTTCGATAAAGAAAAAAGCAGCTTTCCATTTGATGAACCGCTCCAGATTGTGCGGACAGCACAAATTGTAGAAATGGATGTACTCGTCGATCAGATGGTTGGCTTACTGAAATGTCTTGAGCTTTTGGCGATAAATGCACTCCGTTTTGAGAATGGAAAAGAAATTTTCCACCATTGCATTGTCATACGGGTTCCCACGTCTTGACATGGGCGGCGTAATGCCGTAATCTTGAGTTAGCTTAAAATATCCGTGTGAGGTATATCGAAAGCCTTGGTCGCCGCAGAGGTGCAATTCCCCGGCGACTTTTTCTTTCTTTACAGCAAGTCGAATGGTATCCAGCACCAGATTGACTGTCTGAGAAGTTGCGGATTTCGGACAACAAACCGTGGCTTTTCATGCGTTTGAGGATGGTTTTGGGATTCTTGTGGCAACCGTTCTTGTCCAACCAGAGCTGCATCCTGCGATAGCCGTATGTATTTTTGCAGCGTTTCTGTTGACTTGCAATCCGCTCTATGATTGCCTGATTTGGATCTGGTCGGTTCAATCTTTCAGTATACGAATAATACCCGCTTCGGGAAACACAAAAGAACCCGCACATCCTGTAAATGGAATGTGCCTCCTGGTGACGGTAAATTACAGCATATTTTACCCTGGCGCTCACTCCCTTTCTGTGGATTGCAGAAAATCCCGCAGCAACTCATTCTCCATTTTCAAGCGTTCAATCTCAGCTTTGTAGTATTCAATGCTGGATTTATCTGGCTCGGCTTTCCTGGGCCTTCCCTTGGGTTTTGGAATAACCCCTGCGGCAAGTTTTCTCTGTCTTCGGTTATATCGGGTGGTGCATTCTCTCGTTGCTTTATAGCTAACCCCCAATTTCTCCCCGATTTCCCGCAGGGTCATTCCCTGCTCCCGCAGTTCCAGTATTTCTTTCTCATGGTCTTGAATATGGCTGTATTTTCTCGGCATAGCAAAGGCCTCCTGTGGTAGTTCCATTCTACCACAGGAGGCCTTCTTTTCATTGTCCGTTTTTACTGGGGTGGTGCAATTCGGAAAGCTGCTTTTTTAGTAATCCTCTTCCAGCTGTGAGATTTGTGCAGCCAGGCCATCCCGCGTATACAGTGTGGAAAGAACCTGCAAAAGTTCTTTTTTACTCAGCCGTGGCGGCAACCCCAATTGTTGAAGCAATTTGCGCCTGCGCGTTGCACTGTTCGCTGTGCCAGAAATTCCCCACTCGTACAAATCTGTGTAGGTGATGGGAGCTGGGGCAGATTGATCGTCAGCCTTATACGGCCGACTGTCCAGTGCAGTCTGCAGCCCTTGCAGGATCAGGCCATCCGGGATACCTTCCACTCCCAGGAGCCCCTCTTTCCCAGGCGATTCCTTGCGAGCTTCCTTTCCGGCAATAGCGGGAACGTAGGCCTGCAACACATGTTCAGCGCCCACAAGCCCGGTTACAAAATGACGGATCTTAAAACCTGCCGCGTCGGAATCCGTCAGAATAATAAGTCCTTGGGCACGACCCAAGCGCTTGATCATCGTCTGCAAGGCACGGTCTTTCATGATACGGAAGCCGTCGGAGGTGAGAATGGTTCCCTCCACAAGATTATGCAGGCGGGCAGCATCATACCTTCCTTCTACCAGGAGAACTTCATGAATTTTCAGCATGCACGCCTCCCGGCCAAGGATAGCTCGCACAGCGCTTTTTGTAACAGCAGATCAGCATCCAGCTTGCTGCTTTTCAGATCCAGGTCCAGTTTTTGCAGGATGCACAAGCATTGTTCCAACTGATGTCGCTTGAAACGGGAGGCCGTCTTTTCCGTCTTGCCGAGGCGATAACTCCATTTACCTCCATAACCAAAATCCTTGGCTACATCGGCCAGGCTGCGGCGGCCTCGCTTTCCGAGAAGCACCCGATACAGATCCAGATAATTGCCGATCAGTGCACCGGCAATCATAATGGGATCGTTCTGCAACTCCAATAAGGTTTTCAGACGTTTCTGCGCCTGATCAGTTCGACCGGACACCACCAACTCCACCATCTCAAAAGTATCGGCATCAAGCGTTACCGTTCCAAGCTGCTGAACCATTTCCTGGGTGATGATTCCGTAGTTCGCCAAAGCGGCCAGTTTGGCAATCTCGTTTTGGAGAAGAAACTGGTCCTCCCCGCAGCGATCCAACAAAGCAGACTCACTTCCTGGTGCGAACGAAGCGCCGGCATCTTCTGCCCAACTGCGTGCCATGGACTGCAATTCTGAACGCCCCGGTTTGTTGATCTGTACACAGTATCCTATGCCTTCACAAGCGGCAATCAGTTTTTGTTCACGCTTTCCGGGGCGCAGCTTGCCGAATTTTTCTTCTATGACACTGGTCATCACAAAGATTGCGTTTTCGGTATCGGCCAGGGTTTCACAAAGTTCCTGAAGATCTTTGTCCGAATACGTAGAAGGACGGATCAGCGGCATCAGAACCAGACGTTTACCGCCAAAAAATGAGATTGTTCCTGCCGCCAGAACAATCTCTTCCACCGTAGGCGTGGGACCATCCAGAATCGTTGTTTCGGGGTCGTCCTGATTCAGGACCTTTAGAGCTTTGGCGGCTGCAGAGCGCACCAATGCTTCGTCAGAGGCATAAAAATAATAGAGGGCGCAGCCGGACTGCAACCTTTTTTTCAGTTCTTTCTCACTGTAGAGCAAGCGGCTCCACCTCCTCAAAAATCAGGGAATGTCCGGGACGTACAGTCACAAAAGAACGGTCTGCGGCATACAGGACTTCCTCATCCGTAACCTCATCCGACCATTTAGGGGAACGCGATGCGGTGAGGATTGTGTTTGATTCCACGGAATCGGACAACGTGCCGGTGGCACAGAAAACATCTACTACAACAGACTGTTCCAGTCGGATATTGCCAGTCATAGCTGCAATACGATATTGGCCTGCATTCAAAATTGCAAGGTTTCCACTGCCATCATGATACAGGTCCAAGGTCAAATCGTCAAGTACTGGCACGGATTCCTCCGCAGCCAAGCCCTCAGCGGAAATTACCGGAATATCAGAAAAATCCAGCTCCGATGGTTCCTGCCGCAGATCCACAAGTGCGGTGATGTTCGGTTGTGCATGCTCCGCCAAAAATTGTTCTACCGCGTTTAGGTTGCTTTGGCCGCCGCGAAAAAGCACCACACCTTCCCCGTTCTGAATGCATACCACACAGGAATTGTTGGACGCACCTACCAACGCAATTTGAACAACATCTTTTTGGGCCAGTATCCCAAGAATTACAGCGAAAACAGCACAGGCAGCTGCCGCTGCTGAATACCAAGTCAATCGGTGCATGTACCAGAAAGCAAGGGCCAACAGTCCGAGAACAGCAAAGACAAACAATGTGTATCGTGCCGGAAGATCAATATATGCAGCAGGAAGGCTGGCGCACCATGCAACGACAGCAATCATGGCATGAAGCCAGAGCGAGAGGAGAAGACTCACCATGTGCATAACCGGAGCGAGGAGAGGCAAAGCAGCCAGAATGAGCAGGAAAACGCCAAGCAGCAATGCAGGCTGCAGCATCCAAACCACAAGCAGGTTAGTCAGCAGACCTACACCGCTGGCGGTAAGACCGTGAACAACTAGAATAGGAAGTGTGGCCAGGGAGGCCAGCAGCGCCGTCTGCACCGATTCCAGAACCCACAGACCCAGATCATAGATTCTGGCAGTGAATTTTCCAGTAAGAACTGGTAACACTTCAATTTCCCGGTTGAACAAGGCTCCAGCCGCTTGAACTCCCAGCACGGCACAGAAGGAAAGTTGAAATCCCATATCACAGGGGGCATAGGCGTTTTGCAGACCAAGTATTACTGCGGCGACCCCCGTGGAGGTCAAAAGATCTACCGGCTGCCAGAAAAAATCACCAACCAGTGACAACAGGAACACAAATCCTGCCCGTAAGACCGAGACGGGGAGCCCTGTAAGAAACATATAAAAAACAACCAGTCCGGCGCGAAACAGAATCAAAGGGCGCAAAAAACGGCGTTTTCGTCCCATCGAAAAGATTCCGCAAAGGAGAGCAACATGCAGACCGGAGACTGCCAAAAGATGCGAAACGCCCGCTGCGCGGAAACTGTCCTGAAGGGAATCCCTAAGGGTCTGTTTTTGACCGAGAAGCATAGCGGATTCCAGTTCGCCTTCTTCCTCGGGCATCCACTGCTGCAAGCGATTGGCCAAAACCTGCCGCAGGCGAAAAAACAGGAAGCGCGACGCTGTGCTTTCCTGCAGGGGAAAGTAATTCCCCTGGTATTCTGCCTGCAGATAGATACCATCGCTCAAGTAGGACGATTCATAGGGGCCTTTTTCCAGTGCAGAGAAAATGAAATCGGCGGTAAAACGTTCTCCCGGCTTTGCGCCTGGAAATGCCTCACAGGAAACGAGAAAATTGGTGGGTTCCCCGCCACATTCTGTTATCCGCAAGGTACCGCGCAGATATCCATCACGATACGAAGATTCTGCATCTGTTTCCACTACAACAGTACAAGTCGTTTGCTGGCCAGCCCACTGCTGTACAGGCCATACGGCTACCAGACCGAAGATCGAAAACCACGCAAGTCCGCAAACTGCGCCTAAAAGCGGGAAGCGAAGATCCTGCCGGTGATAAACGAATAACAGCAAAGCAAAAAGTGCCGCCGCGGGCAAAAGAACCAGCGGCGGCACAACAGCCGCAAACCATTCGGCCAATGCGAAGGCCAAGCCAAAACAAGCAAGTTTGCGTTTCATCCGATTTAGTGGATAAACAGCGGTAGCGGCTCCAGGAAAAAGATGTCGGTACGTTTTGCCGCATCTCCTTCCGCCAGCGCTGCACAGCAACCGACAACCGTGCCGGTGCTCTTGGCGGCCAGCGTCTCCAGCGCATGGAGAGACCCGCCGGTGGAAATCACATCGTCCACGATCAGAATCCGTTTGCCGTTCATATACTCGATGTCTTTCTCGTCGATCACAAGGACCTGCTTGCCGGCAGTGGTGATTGACTCATCTTCAATAACCACAGGATTGCGCATATAAAGCTTGGGGCCTTTGCGTGCAGGAATCCAGTATTTACCGCTCTGGCGCGCCATTTCATATGCAAGGGGAATGCCTTTGGCTTCCGCCGTTAGGATCACATCAAATTCCGGAGCCTTTTTCAGAAGAGCAGCGGCGCATGCCTCCGTCAGTTCCACATCGCTGAACATAATGAAGGCAGCAATGTCCATGTGGTCGTTTACCTTGCAGATGGGCAGTTCACGTGTAAGCCCGGCAATGTGCAGTGTATAGGTGTCTGCCATGATGGAAAACCTCTTTCTACAATCAAAAAATGGGAAGTGATCGGGATCAGCCCGGGGGCCAGGCCAGACTGCGGCCTGCCAGCACATGGAAATGCAGGTGCTTGACGCTTTGCCCTCCGTCTTCACCGACATTGGTGATAACGCGATAACCCTTTTCATCCACACCAAGTTTGCGGCACTGTTCCGCAATGACCGCATAGATATGCCCCAACAGGGCAGCGTTTTCCTCTGTCAAAGCGGCAGCCGAAGAAATGTGTTGCTTGGGAATGACAAGAAAGTGAACCGGGGCCTGCGGATCAATGTCGTAAAAAGCCAGCAGTGTTTCATCTTCATACAGTTTGTTGGAAGGGATCTCCCCTGCTGCAATTTTACAAAACAGACAATCTTCCATTTTTTCCCTCCTTTGCTGGATTTCAAATGTGTCGTACAAATCTTATGCGTTGAGTTCACCTTTGACGATTTCCGGCACGGCATTCAAAGCTTCATCGATCTTGCTGATATCGCGGATACCGGCCATGGCGAAGTCCGGTTTGCCGCCACCGTTGCCACCTGCGATGGCAGCAATCTTCTTCACCAGCACACCAGCCTTCAGGCCACGGGCCTTGGCGTTGGCCGAAACGCCAACGGCCATCATTGTCTTGCTGCCGTCGTTGCCTACCAGAACCGTAACGGCGTTGGGGGCTTTGTCGCGAACCTTGTCCACCATCTCCCGCAGCGTATCGGCGCCGGTACCGGTCAGATAAGCAGAAATGATCCGCACGCCATCTACATCAGCGGCATTCTCAAACAGACCATCAACTTTGGCAGCTGCCATCTCGGCCTTAAGGCCATCCAACTGTTTGTTGGTCTCTTTCAGCTCTGCGGCCATCGCTTCTGCGCGGTCAGCAACATCTTTCAGGTTATTGGCCTTCAAGGCAGCTGCAGTTTTGGCCAGTACGTCAGTACGTTCATCCAGCAGGCGCAGCACACCAAAACCGGTCGTGGCTTCGATACGGCGGATTCCAGCAGCCACACTGGATTCACTCAGGATTTTGAAGCAGCCGATTTGAGAAGTGTTCTGCACATGGGTACCGCCGCAGAACTCGGTGCTCCAGCCTCCGGCGTCCACAACGCGGACAACGCTGCCATACTTCTCACCAAACAGCGCCATAGCGCCCATCTTTTTGGCTTCCTCAATGGGCAGGTTCTGAATAACCACCGGCAAGGAAGCAAAAATCTTTTCATTGACTCTGCGTTCAACTTCGGTCAACTCCTCCGGCGTCACAGCGCTGAAGTGGGTGAAGTCAAAATGAGTGATTTTGTCATCCTGATAGCTGCCGGCCTGATGGACGTGCTCACCCAGGACCTCTCGAAGTGCTTTCTGCAGCAGATGGGTTGCCGTGTGGTTACGGCAAATCGCCATCCGGCGGGCCTCGTCCACAAAAGCGGTGACCTCGTCCCCGACTTTGATCGTGCCGTCCAGGAGCTCACAGGTATGAACAAAATATCCTTTGGGAGTCTTCTTGACCTGGGTGACTTTCAGTTTTGCATCACCGGAGGCAATGTAGCCGTAGTCAGCAACCTGACCGCCCATTTCTGCATAGAACGGGGTACGGTCCAGGACAACCAGAACACCCTCCTTGGATTCGCCGGCTTCATCGGTGGCAATGGCATCAGCCAGCTCTTCACCGTCAGACAAAGCCTGAACCTTGGCTGTTTCGTGCAGCGTCTCATAGCCATCAAACTGAGTGGGCTCTGCGGCCAGTTCCCCGAACAAGTCGGCACTCCAACCGGAGATGTCTTTGGCCAGCCGCTCAGCACGGGCGCGTTCACGCTGCTTGGTCATCTCCGCATGGAATGCTTCTTCGTCCACGGTGAAACCGGCTTCTGCGGCGATCTCTTTGGTTAAATCCAGCGGGAAGCCAAAGGTGTCGTTGAGCTTGAACACTTCAGAACCGGACAGGACAGTCTCCCCCGCGGCCTTGCGCTCATCAATCATGTTATTCAGAATGTTCAGGCCGGCGTCGATGGTGCGTCCAAAACGCTCTTCTTCTGTACCGACTACCTTTTTGATGTAGGATTCGTGCTCGCGCAACTCGGGATAGCCGGCCTCGCTGGATTCAATGACAGTATCCACCAGTTCAGTCAGGAACGGACGGTCAATGCCCAGCATGCGGCCGTGGCGGGCAGCCCGGCGCAAAAGACGACGCAGCACATAGCCACGGCCTTCATTAGAGGGCAAGATGCCGTCGGATACCATGAAAACGGTGGAACGGATGTGGTCGGTGATAACGCGGATAGAGATATCATCCTTTTCGCTGTCACCGTAATGCTTGCCGGAGATGCGTTCCACATGATGAAGTACGGAGGCAACGGTATCCACCTCAAACAGGTTGCCTACATCCTGCATTACGCAGGCCAGACGCTCCAGACCCATGCCGGTGTCGATGTTGGGGCGCGGCAGGCGCTCATAATGGCCCTTGCCGTCGGAATCGAACTGGCTGAAGACCAGGTTCCAGATTTCCATATAGCGGTCACAATCGCAGCCAACTTTGCAGGTGGGTTTGCCACAGCCATGCTCGGGACCGCGATCATAATAAATTTCTGAGCAGGGACCGCACGGACCGGAGCCGTGTTCCCAGAAATTGTCTTCTTTCCCGAAGCGGACCATGTGATCTTCGGGAATGCCGACTTTCTTGGTCCAGATGTCATAGGCTTCGTCGTCGTCCAAGTAGACTGAAATATACAGTTTGTCAGCAGGAATTTCCAGCTCCTTAGTCAGAAATTCCCAGGCCCAGGGAATAACTTCTTCCTTAAAATAATCCTGGAAACTGAAGTTGCCCAGCATCTCAAAAAAGGTGCCATGGCGAGCCGTGATACCAACGCGCTCAATATCCGGCGTGCGGATGCACTTCTGGCAGGTCGTGACGCGGTGGCGAGGCGGTTCCTCCTGCCCTAAAAACCATTTCTTCATAGGAGCCATGCCGCTGTTGATCAGCAGCAGGCTCGGATCGTCTTTCGGGACCAGTGGGAAGCTGCCCAACCGCAGATGGCCTTTGGTCTCAAAGAAATGCAAATACTTCTCACGAAGTTCATTCAATCCGGTCCATTGCATACAAAACGTTCTCCCATCCATAGGTTCATTTAAAAAGGTCCATGAAAAAAATATAGCCCTCGCCCCTTTACAGGGACGAAGGCTGATCGCTTCCGTGGTACCACCCGGTTTGCGGTCTCTACAGACCGCCGCTTTCCCTGCGTTAACGCCGCAAATACGTTTGGCTCACCGCCAAAAGCTCCGGGGTGGCTTCACCGGGATGCAGTCAGGTATTTTGCACCGAATCAATACCCTCTCTGAAGACTGTATGGGCCGGCATTAGCCCCTTCAACGCCATTTTCCTTTTTACAAGGTAATTATAGGCTCCTTTGCCGGTATTGTCAACTGGTTTTTGCAGCAGTTTCCGGTGTTTGGATACTTTCCGACGACATCAGCACATGCAAGGAATCGGCAATTTGTGCAAAAATTGCCGCGCTGGAGACATCCGGCTCCAAAACTCCATCCTGCAAAACAGTGATGGTATAGCGAGGATGGTCTGCGGGGTAAAAACCGCTGAACCAATAATTGAGCAATTCCTCCCCCTCTTCATCAAACTGTCCGGTCTGCGCAGTTCCGGTTTTGCCACCGGCGGCCTCTTCCCTCGGAGCCGCTTCCCTGCCAATACCTTCACTTATAACCGACTGAAGCATATCGCGTAAAATACGAGCAGTGTCCGAATCCAGAACCTTTTCACTTTCGGGAAGTTGCATGGAATCCGTCAGATTTAAATCGTCATCCACCACACCGTATACAAAGCGAGGCGTATAATAAACGCCGCCGTTTGCCACAGTATTCATCATGGCAGTGATCTGCAGTGGAGTTGCACTTAAGTCGCCCTGTCCGAAGCTGAAAAGTGCAAGCTGTCCGGCGTTTTGCAAATCTTGCGATTCCGGAAGCATTCCGGCGCTGCTCTTAAGCCCCGGAGCAATCGCGCAGGCAGAGCCAAAGCCCAGTTTTTCCGCTTCGGAGCGAATGGAATCTTCGCCCAAAAGGCGGCCCAGCTCCACAAAATAGCAGTTGCAGCTTTGCTCCAGCGCCCCACGCAGATTCACGATACCATGAGCGCGCCCCTGTGCACACCGGTAGGTCTGACCGGCAACCTCCACGCTTCCGGTACACTCATGGGTGAACCAGTCAAGGTTGTTCTCATAGGCGGCCGCAGCCAGAACGACCTTAAATACCGACCCGGCACTGAAAGCGTTGAAAGTGCGATTGATCAATGAGGTGTCATTGGCCCGGATGCTTTTGGCGACGTTGTTTGGGTCATATTCCGGCATGCTGACACTGGCAAGCAAGTCCCCTGTTGCGGTCTCCATCACAAGAATACAGCCACGTTTCATCGTCAGTCCGGCGATTCCCTCACACACGCGCTGGATATCTGCATCCAGCGTTAAGGAAACCCCCTGGCCGGTTCCTTTTTCATGGAGTTGCTGTATAGGTTCGTCACCGGTCAAGAGGTTCCCTTGCGCTGTAGTCAGGCAAGAAACAACCGATATGTCTCCTGATCGGGACAATATATCATCGTAAGCGTATTCCAATCCCGAAACCCCCTTGCCTTCCCCATCGAGATATCCAAGCAGATGGACAGCAATCGGCAAAGGCAGATACCGTTGAGCGCTTTCATAGGTGGGAATGCCATTCATAGTAAGGTCCTGATCTACTTGAATCAAAAATGGAGAAGTAGTATTGCGCTTTTCATACAGCTCTGCCTGCTCCGCATATGATACATAGGGAAAGAGTGTAGCGTAACTGATGTCCCCCGGGATACAAAGTGCATACCACTCCGGCGTATAACCGGTCAGCAATTGGCCGCTACGGTCAAAAAAGTTCCCTCTGGTGCGAGGGAGTTCCGTAATTTGTTCGGTTTGCGTTCCGGCACTGGCGGCATAAAGGGTATCGGTACTGACCCATAGAACACGGCACAGGACAATGCATGTCAGCAATACAAGAGAAACGCTCAACATGCGTAATCGACTCATCGACATATAAAAATCACGCCTCCTGTCCGGTGTTAGTATGGCCGAAACAGAAGGCTGTCAAACAAAAAAGTATCCATTGGTATGTTGCCAGTGGCCGTTTAACTATTTAAATTGATTCGTGTTGATTGTCTGTTAGCAAAATAGTTTGTCTTTGAAGCACAGATAGAAGAAAAGTTATGAGAGGAACTATCAGGAGAGCACCTGGAGATTGCCCGCTGTAAAAAGGGATAAAAAATAGCGGAGCAATGTGAGTGAAAACTCTACATTACTCCGCGTATTTTTCATATCATGGACAAGATAAATCGCCTTTTATGACAACTTATTTTGCCCCCGAACACATGATTAGTGCTTGATGGCAGCAGCAACTTCGGCAGCAAAATCCTCGTTGCGCTTTTCCAGACCCTCACCCTTGACAAAATGGGTGTAGGCCACAATCTGAATGTCTCCGCCCAGAGCCTTGGCGGTATCGGCAACGTACTTCTTGACGTCCATGCCGCCGTCCTTGATGAAGGCCTGATCGACCAGGCAGTTCTCCTTGTAGAACTTGCCCAGTTTGCCGACAGCCATCTTTTCTTTGATAGCGTCAGGCTTGTTGGCGGTTTTGGGATCATTAGCCATCTGGGCCAGGATAATTTCCTTTTCCTTGGCAATGATTTCAGCCGGAACAGCAGCCTCATCCAAATAGCTGGGGTTCGCAGCAGCAATCTGCATGGCGATATCTTTGCCGAAAGCAACAAACTCGGACTTGGCAGCCACTTCATCGCTGGTCTCGAACTTAACGATGACACCATGGGTGCCACCGCCATGCACGTAAGCAGCGCAATGGCCCTCGTAACGGGCAAAACGACGAACCTTGATGTTCTCCTTGATGACAAGGATCAGGGCCTTCAGGGCATCATCCACAGTGCCCTCGCCCATCTTGCAGCCCATCAGAGCCTCCACATCAGCGGGATTCTGGTCCGCAACAACCTTGGTCAGCTCCTTGGTAAACTCGACAAACTTATCATTCTTGGCAACAAAGTCGGTCTCGGCGTTGACCTCGACCACAACAGCGCAGTTGTCAAAAGAAACGGCGTAGACCATACCCTCGGCAGCAATACGGCCAGCCTTTTTGTTAGCAGTAGCCAGGCCCTGCTCACGCAGAATCTCGATTGCCTTCTCAAAGTCGCCGTCAGCCTGGGTCAGGGCCTTCTTGCATTCCATCATGCCGCAGTCGGTCTGGCGGCGCAGTTCCATAACGTCTTTTGCAGAAATAGCCATACTCTTTTTGTCCTTTCTGTCTTACGCTTTTATCTTACGATTAAGCCTCGGCGCTTTCAGCAGCTTCAGCGGCAGGCGCTTCCTGAACGCCCTGTTTGCCTTCCAGAACGGCATTGGCCATGGCACCGGAAATCAGCTTGACAGCACGGATGGCGTCATCGTTGCCGGGAATCACGTAATCGATCTCATCGGGATCACAGTTGGTATCGACGATGGCAACAATAGGAATGTTCAGCTTGCGGGCCTCAGAAACAGCAATGCGCTCCTTGTGGGGGTCAACAATGAACATGGCCTTCGGCAGGCTCTTCATGTTCTTGACGCCGCCCAGGTACTTGTCCAGCTTCTCCATCTCGAGCTCGAGCTTGACAACTTCCTTCTTGGGCAGCAGATCGAAAGTGCCGTCAGCCTGCATGGTCTTCAGCTGCTCCATGCGGTCGATGCGCTTGCGAATGGTGCGGAAGTTGGTCAGCATGCCGCCCAGCCAGCGAGCGTTGACATAGTGCATACCGCAGCGGGTAGCTTCATCGCGAATGGACTCCTGAGCCTGCTTCTTAGTGCCGACGAACAGGATTTCGCCGCCCTCGGCCGCAGTGTCACGAACGAAGTTGTACGCCTCGTCCAGCTTCTTCACGGTCTTCTGCAGGTCGATGATGTAGATACCGTTGCGCTCGGTGAAGATGTACTTTGCCATCTTGGGGTTCCAGCGGCGGGTCTGATGACCAAAGTGAACGCCGGCCTCCAGGAGCTGTTTCATAGATACGACTGCCATAGTTTGTTTCCTCCAATAAATTTAGTTTTACCCTCCGCATGGCGTTTTATGTTTTCTAACCTGATTTCTGCTGAAAAAAGGCACAAAAAAACAACGCAATGCGTGTGTATTGCCGTAGTATAATACCACACGCATTGCGAAATTGCAAGCATTTTTTGCAAAAAATACCAGTGTACCGATTTTATGCGAAATCGATTCCCCGTTTGGTATATAGATGTGTCCTGAGTACCTGGCATTGCCATGCCGGTGCGCCGCCATGCTCTTGAAGGTATTCCATCAGCAGTGCTGGATTCAGATTCAGTGCTTCGCCGGAGCCGCAAGGCAATAGAATGGTAAAATGGATACTGTCTCCCTGTGTTTCATAGGAAATCTGCGGCAAGTGCTCTTTCAAATTGATGGATTTCTGCCCGCGCTTAGTCTTTTTGGTGACCTCCGCAACATCCGCCGCATTATACGCTTGGATGGCTGCTGCTGAGTCTCCAGGCATCATGATTTCATAAGCGGCCGATGTGATTTCCCCTACTTTCTCCAACGCGGGGGCTACTTTAGTAATTCGAATGCCTCGCGGCATCAGCGGCTGAAGAGCAGTCTGCCAGGCCAGTGCATCGATCGTCTCCTGTTCGGTTTTCACTTCGCAGCTTTCACACAGACTTTCCTGCCCCAAGGAGAGCGGACAAGAAAAAGAAAGGTAAATATGCGGGTTAAAGCCTTGTGTGTACCACACCGGCAGGTTGCTGATCTTGAGCAGCCGATGAAACACCCGCTGCAGATCCAGAAGCGAGATATAGGCAGATTCCCCGCGTTTTTCAAAGAAGATTCTTACTGTAGTCAAAACACGGTCCTCCCAGCAGTTTATTGGCGCCGCAGCCGCTGCACTGGCGGTTGCACGGCTGTGTGGTTTCGGCTTTGAGCGCTTTCTGGTATTCCCGAACCAGATGAGCGTGGCTCACGCCCACATCAAGATGGCTCCAGGGAGTTACCTCATCTAGCCCCATCGTACGGTAATTATAAAAATCCGGGTCAATACCGCAAGCGGTAAAGGCACTCATCCAGCGGTCGTAGTCAAAGTATTCTTCCCAGGTATCAAAAAATGCGCCGTTTTCAAAAGCGGTCTCGATGACACGTCCCAGGCGCCGATCCCCCTTAGCGAAAACACCTTCCAGCACACTGGTAGCACTGTCGTGATAATTGACCTTGATTTTGCGAGAATGCACACAACTGAGCAGATACTTCTGCTTCTCGCGCAGCGTTTCTCGGCGATCCTGTGCACAGAACTGGAATGGAGTATCGGGCTTAGGAACGAAGCAAGCGACGCTGATCGTAACCTGTACGCCTTTTCCTTTTGGACGGTCGGGAATCTGGTAGAAGAGATCCACCACTTTTTGGGCAGTGTCGGCAATGCCTTTGATGTCCTCCATCGTTTCAGTGGGCAGGCCCATCATAAAATACAGTTTGACAGAGGTATACCCCTCCGAAAACGCAATGCGGCAGCCGCGTTCAATCTGATCCCAGGTCACGTTTTTATTGATGACATCCCGCAGACGTTGTGTGCCGGCTTCAGCCGCAAACGTCAGTCCACTTTTGCGCACCTTGGTGGTCTTTTCCACGAGAGACTGCGAGAAGTTGTCCACTCGCAGAGAAGGCAGGGAAAGGCTCACATGGTCCGCCTCAGCCCAAGAATTGAGGGCATCCAGAATGTCCTCGAGACGGGAGTGATCGGAAGTGGAAAGACTTGTCAGGCTCAGTTCATCATATCCGGTATTACGGCAAAGTTCCCGGGCGCAATCGCTGATCAGCTGAGGGGAACGCTCCCGGAAAGGACGGTAAATCTGGCCAGCCTGACA
The DNA here is from genome assembly GCF_025152575.1 of Subdoligranulum variabile. Lineage (NCBI taxonomy): Bacteria > Bacillati > Bacillota > Clostridia > Eubacteriales > Oscillospiraceae > Subdoligranulum > Subdoligranulum variabile. The sequence goes on from NZ_CP102293.1 coordinate 3,184,752, forward strand.
GAACCGGCATCCACGAACGCAGCCACGCAGTACTTCTACGCTGGCTCGGTCCTGCACGGCGCCTACCAACGGCACCACAAAGTTTTTGGGCGGCTCGTAGTCGTCCATATTTTTAACAATGGCTTTGGTAATACGCGCCGGGATGCCAGGACGGTTAGGCGAAATTTTATCAATGCGACCATCCGGGAGGTAGGTTACATCGTAGAAAGAGGGAATATATACTCCGGGAATTTTAGCCAGTTCCAGCAGAAGGTTCTCTTTGCTCCATCCCTGCTTTTTGCCTTGCTCAACAGTGGCGCAAATATCCTGCAACATCTGTTCTCCCTCGCCAAGCTGCATCACATCGAAGAAATCCGCCATCGGTTCAGCATTGCAGACGCAAGGACCGCCCGCGATGATCAGCGGCCAATGTTCGTCCCGATCAGCGGCACGCAACGGGATTCCAGCAAGGCGCAGCATTGCCAGGATATTGGTATAACAAAGCTCATACTCCAGAGAGAAACCGACAATGTCAAAATCGGTCAAGGGATCCTTACTCTCCAGGCAGTACAGAGGAATCTGCAGTCGCTCCATCTGCTCTTTCATGTCGGTCCACGGCATAAAGGCCCGTTCACACCACCAGTTTTCATGGCGGTTCAGAAGATCGTACAAAATCTTCTCGCCAAGAAAAGACATACCGATCTCGTAGGTGTCCGGAAAGCAGAACGCCATCCGCACATCCACCGCAGCCTTGTCTTTATAGACACAACCCGGTTCGCCGCCCGTATAACGGCCCGGCTTCTGCACAAGACTGAGCGCTTCTTTGAATTTCGGGGAAAATTCCGCCATCATGATAAACCGTCCTTGTCATTATTTCGTTTATTGTACCCTATGTGCCGCAGAAATGCAACCGTTTACGGTCCTTGCCAGAAAGAATGCAGAAGCCGTTGACCATCCAACCCAGGCAGAGGCAGCAGATTGGTACCTCCAACCAGTAAATTGGTGCTGGCAAACCAGTAGCCGGCATAGCTGTAATGAGTCAGACGCATCCAGCCGAGGACTGCACAGCAGCACAAGAGATTGGACAATGGTCCGGCTGCGGCCAGCAGGAATTCCTGCCGTGGAGTCATGACGCGACCACGCTGCAGCAGGCAGATCCCCAAGGGGGAAAGCTGCAAATCGGGCCATCGGCGCCAGAGCCAGTAATACATGAAAAGGTGCCCTCCCTCATGCAGCAGTGCACAAAGAAGCCCAATCCGGACTATTCCCGTTCCGTCAAGGGCCAGGGCGAACGCAAGAAGAAACAGAAGCGGCATCGGCGCACGAAGATGAATGCGCGCCTTACGATGCGCTTTGCAGTGCTTCGGACGGATCATAGCGGATTCCTTTATGCAGCAGTTCAAAATGCAGGTGCGGTCCGGTAGCGTTGCCGGTCTCCCCTACCGTGCCAAGACAGTCTCCGGCGGACACCTGCTCCCCGGCATGCACAAACAGATATTGCATATGAGCATACAGGGTCTCATCACCGTTAGAATGCAGAATACGCACATAATTGCCATAACTGTTGTGTGTTCCGGCATAGCGTACGATACCGTCTGCGGCAGCCAGGACAGCGGTCCCCTCTGCGGCGGCCAGATCATTTCCCAAATGAAAGTCGGAGCCGGAGCCTCCCATGGGATCGGTGCGCCAGCCGTATCCGGAGGTATAGGTGCAGGCCTGGCCGGACAATGGAAATTGCAACGTGAAATCAGGCAGATAACTCTCCTGCCGTGCCCCGGAAGGAATGGGCTGTGTTTTGGCGTGGATCTGACGAAGAGCCGTTTCTGATGAGGCTGACTGTATTGGTTCCGGCATGAGCTGCTGCACGGTCTCCGCGAGAGCTTGTGCCGCGCTCTCGGTAAATTTAGACAACTCCCGGTTTTCGGACAAAAATGTGCCTTGTTCCGGCTGCATGGCTTCTCGGAATGCGATGCGAAGTTCCGGAAAAAACGGCCAGTTCAGCATCTTGGCCAGTACGACGACACCGAGGACCACCAGCGATACAAGCAGCTGCCCCCATACTACAAAATCCCCGTCCGACTGCCGGGCAATACAACGTTTGCCGTAAGCTTTATCGTTGGCTTGCGGCGGTGGAGTCGGCGCAGCGCTTTCCCACATCTACAAGCACCCCCTTTTACGCATCTATATGCAAAGAGGAAGCAAAATATCCGCTCCGACAGAACTCTGTCGGAGCGGATACCGAACAACTTATCAAACGCCAAGGGCTGCGTGCAGCATATTCAAACGATCTTCCAAAAGTTTTTTGGGCTTGGCAAACAAGCCGAGACCGGACACTTCCATCGTGCATTCCAGGCTGGTGGAGTCGCCGCCGCCCAGAAGGATTGCCGTGAAGGTGCCGCTGACTTTGCCATTTTCAAAGCTGCAGCTCAGGCACCGGGGCTTTTCTTTCCGGGTGAAGCGAAGCTCAGTTGTGCTGCCATCGGTGTTGTGTTCGGTAACATGAAGCCCGTCGTCGCTTTCTTCGAAATCGCGCACATCTTTTCGCCAGCCGTTCAGCGTAGGCTTGGTCAGATACAGCCAAACCTTGGAGGGATCACAGGCATAGTTTGCTGTCACAACACAGGTTTTCATTTTTGAAATCTCCTTTTATTTTTTGCCGCGGCCGAACAAATTCTGCCACAGTCCGGAACGCGAAGGACGCAGAGAAGTGGTTTGTCGGCCCACCGGTTTGGCAGTTGCCTTTTTGGCGACAACTTTGGCCGTTGCCTGCGGTTTAGGCTTTGCCGGTTCCATCTCAAACCCATCCTTGAAGTAACCGAACATAGCCATCTGACTGTCTACCGGGAATTGGCCGGGCGCCGGTTTCACCTTGGTGTAAGTGCCATCCGGCTGCATTTCCCGTGCGTTGACGGTATCCCGCAACTGAAGATCCAGAATCCCGCGCAGTTTTTTCGCAATGGCAGGATCGTCAACCCGAACACCTACCTCCACACGGCGTTCAGTATTGCGGGTCAGGAAGTCGCCCGATGCAATGTAAATCCGCATCTCATCGCCGTTGCCGAAGCAGTAAATGCGGGAGTGTTCAAGATATCGGCCGACAATGCTGCGGATATGCACATTTTCGGTCCGGCCCGGCACACCGGCACGCACGCAGCAGATCCCACGCACGATCATATCAACACGCACTCCAGCGCAGCTGGCTTCACTGATCTTGGCAATAATCTGTGGGTCATTGATAGAGTTATTTTTCAGAATAATGGATGCCGGCTTGCCCTGCATAGCCAATGCAATCTGGCGGTCCATCTCTTCCAGCAGAACAGTCTTGAAGTGAAGCGGTGCTACCAGCATGGTGTTTACCTCGCTGGTCAGGCGTTGCAGCGCCATATTATTGAAAACTGCGCTGGCCTCTTCGCCAATCTCCTGACGGGTGGTGATAAAGGAAAGATCCGTATAAAGCTCGCTGGTTTTTTCGTTGTAGTTACCGGTACCGATCTGGGTCAGGTAATGATATTTGCCATCCACCCGACTGGTAATCAGAGTCAATTTGGAATGTACTTTGTAATCGTCAAAGCCGTACAGAACTGTGCAGCCGGCATCCTGCAGCTGCTTGGACCAGTCGATGTTGTTCTGTTCATCAAACCGGGCACGCAACTCGACCATGGCCACCACTTCTTTGCCGTTCTCCGCGGCATTGATTAAAGCCCCTACAATCTGGGAATCACTGGCCATGCGGTACAGCGTCATCTTGATGGAAACCACGTTCGGGTCTGCACCGGCGCGCAACAACATGCGGATGAACGGGCGAATACTTTGATAGGGGTATGCCAGCAGCACATCGTGTTTGCGGACTTCGGTATACAAATCGTAGCCGGCCGGCGCCTGCATCGGTTTGGCGGCAGGATAAAACATCTCGGAATGGTCTCCGTCATTGGCAATACGGCTGGATAGCTTGAACAGACAGCCAGTATCCAGCGGAGAAGTTTGGGCGTAGCAACGGGATGCGGGAACCACGAGCTTCTCGCGCAGGAATTTTGCGATCTCCTGGGGAGCTTCAGGCCAGAACTGAAGGCGGACAGCTGCCAGTTTACGCCGCTTTTTCAGCAGCTCGCTCATCACATCGCGGAAATCAATATCGTGATCCATCATGCCCTCATCCACCGTGATGTCGGCGTTGCGGGTTACGCGGAACAGACACTCTTTCTGAACGGTGCTGGTACTGAAGATCGTGGATGCATACCGTGCCACCAGTTCTTCGATGAAAGCAAAGCAGGTCATCTCTCCGTCTTTGACAAAGAGCACCCGTTCAAAGCGATTGCTCACCGGCACGATGCCGAAACTGACACCATCCCCTTTGTTATAAAGCTGCGCAATGTAATAGATGTCTTTGTTGTTCAGAAACGGGAACGGATGGCGCGAATCCACAATCTGCGGGCTGAGCAACGGCAGCAGTTCTCTCTGGAAATAGGTCTTCCAGAAATGATCCTGCTGCTTGCTCAGTTTATTGAAGTCCACTTTCTTGTAGCCAGCGTCAGCCAGCAAATCCACCAGATGTTGGAAATACTTGTCGCACTTGGCTTGCAGTTCGGCCACCCGGGGCGTGATGGCAGCGATCTGTTCCGAAGCCGTCATGTGCGTCACGATATCGGGTTTGTTGTTTTTCAGCAACGTCTGGTCATACAGCGACCCTACGCGTACCATGAAAAATTCATCCATATTGCTGCCGAAAATGGCAGCAAACTTCAGCCGCTCTCCGAGCGGTACATTTTTTTCCTTTGCAAGCGCGAGCACACGGCTGTCAAAATCCAGCCAGCTCAGTTCACGGTTGATAAAAATGCTTTCCGGCTTTTCCAAGTCCTTTTCCTCCCGTCACTGTGTTTGCGTATCAGAACTGCCCACATAGGCCAGGCCTTCCCAGCTTTCAATCATGCCTGATGATATGCCACTTACCTGTTCCAGGTCCATCAGAGTGGAAAACGGGCCGTGTGCCTCCCGCCATGCAAGGATAGCCTCCGCTTTAGCCGGTCCAATGCCAGGCAGCATCATCAAGGTTTCAGCATCTGCCAGATTGATATTAATGCAGTCTGTTTGAATCGTTTCCGATGAGACGGATGCAAAATCCTTGTCCGTATAAGAGGCTGTTGGTCCCGAAAATTGCCACACCGGCGCAATCAGGAACAAAGCGCCCCAAGCAATGGCCGCCAGCGCGATTACGGTGCACAGAAGCAAACGGATAATTACAGTGCGTTCCGGATTTTCTGGCACAGCAAAGCCCCCGTTCTGATAATTGTTTTTATTATACCATGGCGCAGGGAAAAATGCACCCGAAATTCGCACCTTTTACAGAAAATATACCGCTTACTGACATCGTTTTGTCCGATGCTGCGCCGGCAGCGGTTCTGCATCCACCATAATGACATCCGTACCGATGTTGCGGATAGACTCCCATGGGATGATAAGATCCTCTTCATAGCCGAGCAGCCCAAACAAGTGCCCGCGTCCACGCAGGATGACAGACTGCAGTTTGGCAGCATGTTCATCAAACAGCAGGTCATCAATTCGCCCCAAATTTTCGCCAGTCTTGATCTGAATCACGTCTTTTTCGCTTAAATCATGTAATGTCATAGAGAAGGCACCTCCCTTACGCAGCGTACCGGTTTATTCTATGCAGGAAAAAGGCGATTGTTTCTTGCTTCGTTTCCGTGTATAATAAAACTGAAACATCTGCACTATCCGGGAGGGTTTTATGTATAAAAATGTCATCTTTGATTTTGGCGGCGTGGTGGTGGATTTCAATCCGCGCAACTTCCTGATGGACCGATTTATGAACAAACATGCAGAAGAAATCGTCTACGACCTGACTTTCGGCAGCCAGGAGTGGCAGGATCTGGACCGCGGAACCATTACCCGCGCGGTGGCCAATCGCATTATGATGGAGAACGCAGCCCATGTAAACCGCGAATTTGAGGTACAGACGGTCATTGAGGAGTGGGCTTCCATGCTGCGCACCAAAAAGACCACGGTCAAAATTATGCGGGAGTTGAAGGAAGCCGGGTATCGGCTGTACTATCTGACAAACATTCCGGTGGATATTATGGATGAACTGCGGCAACGGGACTGGTTTCCCCTGTTTGATGGCGGCATTGCCTCCTGTGATGTGCATCTTTGCAAGCCGGAGCCGGAGATCTATACGATTCTGATGCAGAAATGCAACCTTGCCTATGACGAATCCATTTTTGTGGACGACAACAAAATCAATGCACAAGCAGCTTACAACCTTGGTATCACCGGAATTTTGTACAAGAATCCAAAATCTTTCCTGCGGGCACTCGGAGCCTGCGGAATTCAACTGAAATGAAACCGCCCGGCAGGGGGAAACTTCCCTGCCGGGCGGTTTTCAGCAATTGGAAGAGATCTGTTCCTTGATGCGGTTCAGGGCACCTTTTTCCAGACGGCTTACCTGCGCCTGGCTGATGCCGATTTCCCGTGCCACCTGCATCTGCGTTTTACCGCCCAGATATCGCATGGCAATAATCCGGCGTTCCCGGGCAGAGAGGGATTTTACTGTATCCCGAAACATGATGTCACTGATCCAGCTCTCCTCTCCAGTGGCGTCGTGCAGCTGATCTACGATGGCAAAACTGTCTTCACCGTCGGAGTAAACCGGCTCATACAGACTGGCAGGCTCCACCACCGATTCCAGTGCCATCGCTACGTTCTCCGGTGAAGCTCCTACCCGGGCCGCAATCTCGGAGATTTTCGGGTCACGTCCGTTTTCTTTCTGCAATGCTTCCCGGGCACGCATGGAGTGGTATGCGAGATCCCGGATAGACCGACTGACCCGTACCGCATTGTTATCGCGCAAAAAACGCCTGATCTCGCCCACAATCATCGGCACACCATAGGTCGAAAAGCGTACCTGCAGACTGGGATCGAAATGATCGATGGCCTTGATCAGTCCGATGCAGCCAACCTGAAACAGGTCGTCAAGATTTTCTCCGCGGTTGGCAAATTTCTGCACGACGCTGAGCACAAGCCGAAGATTGCCTTGAATCATTTTTCGGCGCGCTTCGGCATCACCAGCGCGGGCCGCTCGGATCAGTGCGCTTTTTTCTGTCTCACTCAGCACAGGTAACTGTGAAGTATCTACACCACACAGTTCCACTTTGCCAGCATACATGGACCATCCTCCTTCCCGTTGATGAGAAGTATGGTCTGATTCAAGAGCAAGCAAACAGAGCAAAGGCTGGGAAATTCTTCCGCACAACATCTCCTGGAACCGCATAGGATGAGGTCAAAGGAGGGTCGTTCTATGGTAGAATCCATTTGGTTTGTGATTGTTCTGATACTGCTGGCGGCAGTATCGGTGGCGCTGGTTCTGACGCTTGTGTTACACGCAGAGGCGCCTGCATCCGGACGTGAGACACGCACCCAATATCTGACACCCAACTATTCATCTTCCGCCGGTTTTCGGCTGACCGCCTACCCGGATAATGAACTGGTTATCCTGCAGCGGCTGTGGCTGATTGAAGAGAGCATCGCCGCACTGGATTACAGCATTGTACCTGGGCGATATATGACTTTGTTTATTGCCAAGCGGGGAAAAATGCGATTTCCGGACAGCTACTACGCGGATGCGTTTGAGAGCGTGGAGCAATACGATATTGCAGATGTGACCGTTACCCAAAGTCAAAAAGCCGGTCGGCGTGCGGCCGTCTACTGGACACGCGGTGATTTTGAATATCTGATCTATTCCGAAGAGCCGGAAATGAACATGATGAACGGTCTGGCGTATTATTTCGTCAACAATACCCGGGCAGAGGAATCTTAACCCACCGTTTCCAGTTCCCGCCGCAGCCGTTTGATGATCCGTTTTTCCAGGCGGGAAATGTAACTCTGGGAAATCCCCAACGCATCGGCTACTTCCTTCTGTGTATGTTCGGACTCGTGATTGAGGCCAAAACGCAGTTCCATGATTCGTCGTTCCCGAGGCGCCAGTCGTCCGACCGCCAGCCGCAGCGCAGCACGTTCTGCGCTGCGTTCCAGTTCTTCCCCGACCTGGGGCTGGTCACTTGTCAGCACGTCCATCAAAAGCAATTCATTACCGTCGTTATCCGTATTAAGTGGTTCATCGATGCTGGCGTCCTGACGGCGATTGGAGCTTTTTCGCAGGTACATCAGAATTTCATTTTCAATGCAGCGACTGGCGTAGGTGGCCAGTTTGATATTTTTGGAAGGTTCAAAGGTATTTACGGCCTTGATAAGTCCTATAGTCCCGATGGATATCATATCCTCAATACCGGCGGAGGGCGTTTCAAACTTTTTCGCAATGTACACGACCAGCCGCAGGTTATGTGTAATCAAAAGATCCCGCGCGGAACCTTTTCCTGCGCTGAGCCCTTCAAGGGCTTGCTGCTCCTGCTGGGGATCCAGAGGAGGCGGCAGTGTATCAGCTCCGTTGATATAGTGCAATTCCTGCGGAGACGCCAACCGAAGCCAAAGTGCTCGAAGCGTCCGATTTACCAGTTCGATCGTCTGCATAAGTTTCCTCCCCTATATCACAAAAAATCGTTCCCATACAGTGCTTCATAGCGGTCACTTCCAAAAGACTGCGGAGCAAACGCTACGGCGCTACGCCCTAACCCAAGGACGCCGTGCGGAGTAATCATACCGATGCCATTTACAGCAAATCCCGGCAGAAGGCTGTGGGAAGATGCCGTGTTGCACGGGATTAATCGAAGTCGTGTACCGGGTGGGGGCTCCCCCGGTGCATCGCCTGCAAACCAAGCCCGAAGAAATTCCCGGACCGGCTGCGGAAGGCGGTCTTTTGCGTCCGGAAAACTTACCACGAGCACCGGCAAACAGGTGATAGGATCTGTCAGGTGACAGCCGGTATCAAGGACTCCGCGCAGACGAATGAGCAACCCGCCAAGTTCCATCTCCAGACCGACGGTTTCCAATACAGGTTTGTGTTTGGTAAAGCAGCGGGATCCGATTTCTACCGCCGCGCAGCAAAGGCCAGACAGGATCACGAGCAGCAGAGGAGAAACACGCAGGTAAACGGCAAGATTTCCTGTCTGCAGTATTTTTGTGCCGGTTTGCAGAATGATAAGCATCACAAGGCCGGCCAGTGCAATATTGAGTGCCGCATACCAACAGGCTTCGGTGATAAGCCGGCGTTTGTTGTGCCATCCAAAGGTAATGGCGGTGATGATCAGTGCCGTGAAAATTTTGTACAGGATTTGAACCGGGTAGGCTTGTTCCGGCGCAAAAAGAACCAGAGACGACAGGGCCGCTGCACCACTTCCCAGAAGCAGGCGGACGAAGCCGGCGCGCTGACCACTGAGCAGGCCGGCCCCCAACAGCAAAAAATAAGCTGCAAGGAAATTAACGAGCAGCAGCACGTCCAGATAGATGACCGTTTTCAAGTTTTCCCCTCCCCGCTCGAGACTCCGATATCAGTCTATGTGAAGCGCAGGAAGAAAATACGCAAACGGTGAAAGACACAAAAAAGCGACCTGCCCCGCATGGGACAGGTCGCTTTTTTAAATGTTATTTCAGTTCCACGACGGTGACGCCGCTTTCCCCTTCGCCGTAGCGGCCAAGGCGGAAACTTTTGACCGCTTTGTGGGTTCGAAGGTGTTTCTGAATGGCACTGCGCAGGGCTCCAGTGCCATTGCCATGGATAATATACAGCGTCTGCTGACCGCGCAGCATGCCACTATCCAGAAACTTGTCTACTTCTGCCAAGGCCTCCTCGACGGTATAGCCCAGCAGATTCAGTTCCATGCTGGTCTTGCGGTTCTTGTCCAGTTGTACCCGTGTGCTGGAGCGACGGGGCTCCCGTTGGGGCCGCTTTTCCATCTTGTCAGGAGCACGAAGACCAGTCAACGGCACTTTGGTCTTCATAATACCGGCACGTACTTCCACCATGCCATCGCGATCGGGGCGCGCGGTGACAGTAGCCAATTGGTTGAGCTCCGCAATGACCACTTCCTGTCCGATCTGCACTTCTTTAAGCGGAACAAACTTTTTGGGGACCGGTTTCGCATCAGTGCGTTTGAGAAGTGTCTCGGTATCTTTGCGTGCAATTTCACGGGCACGCACGGCGCGCTGTGCCGCACTTGTTTTTTCGTCTTTTTGAATGCGCCGAAGCTCATCGGTCAGATTATAGGCCTCATTTTGTACTTGCTGCATCAGTTCATGAGCCTGACGACGAGCATCTTCCAGTTCGCGTTTTCCCTGTTCAATCAGCTCCTCCCGCTTTTTCTCTGCACTTTCAAGGGCGTGTTCCGCCTCGTAGCGGGCCTTTTCCGCCTCGTCCTGTGCTCCCTTCAGCTGCAGCTTCAAATCATCCAACTGAGCAAGCACACTATCCAAGCGTTTATCATCGTTGGACATGTGGTTGCGGGCTGCATCGATGATTTCCTGGGGAATTCCCAATTTGGCGCTGATCAGGAATGCATTGGACTTGCCGGGGACACCTACACTGAGTTTGTAGGTCGGCATCAGTGTCTCTACATTAAACTCACAGCTGGCGTTTACCACACCGGGCGTTTCCAGTGCGTAAACCTTCAATTCCGCATAGTGCGTTGTCGCCATGAGCAGACTTCCCTGCCGACGCAGTTGTTCCAGGATGCTGACTGCCAAAGCGGCACCTTCCGCGGGATCGGTACCGGCCCCCAGCTCATCGATCAGCGTCAGAGTGCCGTGACCGGCAAGCTGAAGAATCCCGCTGATCCGCTTCATGTGTCCGGAAAAGGTGGAGAGGCTTTGCTCGATGCTCTGCTCGTCACCGATATCGACAAGATATTCCCGGAAATTACAGACAACGCTGCTTTCATGCGCGGGGATCAAAAATCCGTGCTGCGCCATGGCATTGAGCAGACCTGCGGTTTTGATGGATACCGTTTTGCCGCCGGTATTGGGACCGGTAATCACCAAGGTATCATATTCTTCTCCCAGTGCAATATCCACCGGCACGACCTGTTTCTTGTCAATCAGCGGATGCCGCGCCCGGTTCAACCGGAAGTACACGGTGTCACTGACAGTCGGCATAAAAGCATTCTGCTCCACCGCCAACCGTGCTTTGGCCAGCAGCAAATCAATCTGCAACATTGCCTCGTAGCTGTAGGAGAACTGCGGCTCCAGCGAACCGACCTGTGCCGAGAACGCCGAAAGAATGCGGGTGATTTCCTCCTGCTCCTGGGCGCGCAGCTGCATAATCCGCGCATTGGCCTCCACAACAGCCGTCGGTTCCACGAAAATTGTGGCGCCGGTCGAAGATACGTCGTGGATTACGCCGCCAACCTCGCCGCGATACTCAGCGCGAACCGGAACTACATACCGTCCGTTTCGCAGCGAGACTACCGCGTCTTGTAGGAATTTGTTGGTGGTTGAATTCTTTATAATGTTGTCCAGCTTGGTACGGATAGAATCCTCCGTCTGCCGGATCTTGCGGCGCAGATCATGCAGCGTAACGCTGGCAGTGTCCGCCATTTCCTCCGGAGAAAGAATACTCTCACTGATCTGTTTCTCCAGCACCGGCTGCGGTGCCAGTGCATAAAACAAATCATCTGTGGGCAGCATCTCGTGTTCGCTCAGTCCGTACCATTGAGACAATCCAGCAAAGTTGCGCAGCGTCGCAGCGATTTCCAGCAGTTCGCCCATAGAAAGAATGCCGCCTTTTTGGGCATGGGCCGTGATGCGACGTACCTCCGATACTCTGCCGAACCGGGGGCTGCCGTTCTTGATGAGCAACGAGTTGACGGCGTTTGTCTGGGACAGGGCAAAACGTTCATCCTCGGGCGTCGCGCAGGGCTCCAGGCCCCGCATCATCTCCTTGGTTTCCTGGCAGGCACAGAGTTGTACCGCACGGGCAATGATCTTATCTAATTCCAGGGTGGTTTTATAAGCGGTATCCATACAGGGTTGTGCTTCTCCTTATTCGAGTACAGTCTTCAAAAAATCCAGGCTTTTCAGCCCATGTTCAAGATGTGCCAACACATACTGTTCACTGACGCGGGACAAATTCTTCAGGCTGGCAGGTGCCAGTGTGAAGGAAAACAATTTGCGGTCTTCAGCCAGACAGATATGGCGCAGCGCATACAGCGCACCGGTATCCAGATTGGGGATGTGACGCGCTTTGTCGGCACACTCCTCGCACAGAAGGTTTCCCTCTACAGGGTCAAAATAGAACTCACCGCCCTCATATTTGCCGCACTCAGAACAGGCCAGCAAATTGGGCTGATAGCCGGCCATGCTCATAGCCCGAAGCTCGTAAATTGTTTTGAGCTGGCGCAGCGACAGCTTTTTCAGTCCGATCATGTACAGACTGTTGAGGAGCAGCCGCAATTGAGCATCTGCTTCCGGCGGCGCAGGTGAAAGAGAAAGCACGATCTCTGCCATGTACGTTGCAAGACTCATGGCTTCCACACTTTCCGATACGCCATGGAACACCTTTTTTACCTGGGCGGATTCCACAAAATAATGGCTTCGTCCACTTGTCAGGCTGAATTCCGAATAGCAGAATAACCCGCATGCACTGAACAGTTTGTTTTTCAGCCGAAGGCTTCCTTTTGCAGAAGCAGATACAACGCCAAGCTCAGGAGTCAGCAACGTCAGGATCTGATCGGCCTCTCCCACTTTGACTTGGCGCAATACCAGGCCTGTCGTTGCGATCTGCATCTTTTTCCTCCTGAAGCGCACACTGCTGTGCTTTAAAATTCAGATAATCATACACACTTCCGGTCTGCAAAAAACGGGCCCAGTCTCCTGCTGAACAAGCCATGGCCGGCCGCCTCCTTTCCGCTTCTGACATCATACCATGTCACAAACGGAAAAGTTGTCCAACGGGGGCGCCGAAACAGAGGTCAAGGCTTGGCGAAGCCCAGCGTATTCAGGAGATTTTCGTTGTCACGCCAGTCTTCCCGGACCTTCACCCAGCATTGCAGATTGACTTTCACCCCCAGGAGTTCTTCTATATCCATCCGGGCTGCCGATGCAATTTTTTTGAGCATCTGGCCGCCCTTGCCGATAATCATTCCTTTATGGCTCTTTCGTTCGCAATAGATATCGACATCGATGTCAATAAGATCTTTGTCTGGGCGCTCCTTGAACCGTTCCACCACGACTGCAATCCCGTGAGGAATTTCATCACGCATGAACAAAAGGGCCTTTTCCCGTACGAGCTCAGCTACGAGTTCTTTCTCCGGCATGTCGGTGAAAGCATCATCATCAAAATAATGGGGACCTTCGTTGCCATAGGGCTTGAGAAGTGTAAACAGCTCTTCACAGCCGGTTCCATCTTTGGCTGAAACAGTGACCACCGCGTCAAAGCATCGAAAATCAGCAACCTGACGCTTGCGCTGTTCCAAGGCGGCAAAGCTGTCCAGCAAGTCCACTTTGTTGATGACAGCAATCGCCGGGCCACCTTTTTGCAGAGCCTTGATCATGGTAAGCTCAGAATCCGTCAGTTCTCCCTCCGGTTCGAAGAGCATCATTGTCACATCTACATCCTTGAGGCTGGCGGCCGCTGTCTGTGTCATGCGGGCATCCAGCTTATTATGTGCTTTGTGGATGCCGGGGGTATCCATAAGAACATATTGCACAGGCCCCTTCGTAATAACACCGGTAATCCGGCTGCGGGTGGTCTGCGGTTTTTTCGTAACGATGGCGACCTTTTCCCCTACCAGATAATTGGTCAGGCTGGATTTGCCAACATTGGGACGTCCTACCAGTGCCACGAATACGCTGCTGGGCATTTCAGGAATTGGTTTTGCCATTCGTTGTTTCACCTTTCTGTGTTGCGGAATGATATCGGAAAATAAAGAAATAAGCAGGAATCAAGGCGAACAGGCATATGCCGCCGATCATAGGGGCATCGAGAAAAGCCTGGGTGATCCGATCCAGCCGCGGCACCAAAAGGCATCCACCAACCACCAAAGCTCCCAACGCAACAACCAGAACCGCACCGGCGGCCATATCTTTGGCAGCTCCGGCGCTCCACCAATGGGTGGTGTCCGGCTTGTCCACAGCTCGTTCCACCGCGGAATTCATCAGTTCCATCCCCAGCACCGCCACAATACACAAGGCAATCAATGCCCATTCCACGGCGGACAGCTGGGCCAGTACACTAAAAACGACCACATAACAAGCGGCACAAAGATGAAACCTGAAATTGCGTTCTTCCTGTACCGCTGCCCGGATTCCGTTCCAGGCGTAGACAAACCCACGGCCAAAGCGTTTGATCTCAGACTTCATCGCTGGTGTACGAAACGGTACGGGGCAAGCCCAGCTTGATCAGCACCGCCTCCTCCTTTTCCCGCATCCGGACAGCCTCCAGACCGCTGGCTTCATGATCGTATCCCAACAGGTGAAGCATGGAATGCACGGTCAGGTAGGCCACTTCCCGCTGCAGGCTGTGACCGTACAGTTCGGCCTGCTCCATGGCGCGCTCCATAGAGATCACAATGTCACCAAGGATTTTGCAGCCATTATCCTCGTCAATATCATATTCGCCGTTTTCACCCATAGGAAAGCTCAGTACATCGGTGGCGGAATCCTTGTCTCGATACTGCTTGTTCAGTTCATGAATCCGATGGTTGTCCACGAATGTAACACTGATTTCTGCGGAACCTTCAAATTTTTCAAAGTCCAAAACTGCGTTGCAGCTGCGCCGAATGAGGATTCGCAGTCCGGACGGAATCTTGACAACATTCTGATCGTTGGTAATCAGCACCTTATTGGACATAGGGTATCAACCTCCTGTTTCTGGTTTTTATTGTTTGGCCGAACGTTCGGCCGCCTTTTCATAAGCTTTTACGATCTGCTGCACCAGACGGTGACGCACCACGTCTTTTTCCGTCAGGCGTACCTGGGCAATGCCATCCACATCCTGTAATACCTGCAATGCGTCCACAAGACCGCTGCGGACTTTATCCGGCAAGTCCACCTGAGTGATGTCACCGGTTACAACCACTTTACTGCCAACACCCATGCGTGTCAGGAACATTTTCATCTGCTCCGGGGTGGTGTTCTGAGCCTCATCCAGAATGATAAAGGCATCATCCAACGTACGTCCTCGCATATATGCCAGCGGCGCAACCTCAATGATCTGTTTTTCAAACAATTTTTGAAATGTCTCTGCGCCCAGCAGGTCAAACAGGCCATCATACAAAGGCCGGAGATATGGATCTACCTTATTCTGCAAGTCTCCCGGCAGAAAACCGAGCTTTTCGCCTGCTTCCACTGCGGGACGAGTCAGAATAATGCGGCTCACATCCTTGGATTTAAATGCCTTGACCGCCATTGCTACGGCCAAATAGGTTTTGCCCGTGCCGGCTGGCCCCACCCCGAACGTGATGGCATGTTTGCGGATGGCAGCCAAGTACTCCCGCTGCCCCAGTGTTTTAGGATGAATCGGTCGGCCTTTTGCGGTAACAGCCACAAAATCGTCGGTCAATTCGCGCAGGCGTTTTTCCTCTCCGTCCCGCGCAAGGCTAATGCAGTACCGGACGGTTTGCTCCTCCAACGGCGTGTGATTCTGCATCAATGTGACCATGCCGTCCACTGCGTGGGCCGCTGCAGTCACATCTTTCTCCGCACCGGTAAACTTCAACTCCGAACCACGGCATACGGCAGTGACGCCGAACTCTTTTTCCAAAAGATGGATGTTTTGATCACAGTTACCAAAAATGGCGGCTGCCAGTTCAATGCTGTCCAATTCAATGGATCGCTCTGCCAAATTTCATACCCTCCGTGTATCGAATATCATAATAACCCATTCAGATTATATCACAATTTTTACCAAAAGAAATTGTCTATTATGCACAAAATTTTCTCCAGGCTTTTGGCATCACTTTCTTTTATGCCTCTATAAAGAACACTATTGCTGCGAAAATGCAATATTGGCACAAAATTGGTAGGTTACTTCTGCCGTTACCGAATCGGAAGCGGTTTGGAGTACACAACGCTCTGCCAGGATTTCTGCGTCTGGAAAAGTATCTAAAAGTTGGCGACGGCAGTCTCTGCGTGCTAACGCCTCTGCTTGTTTCGGCGTATAGTAAATTGTTTGTACCTCCCGCTTCCATACGGTTTCGCTGCAAATGCATCCTGGCAGACTCAGGCGCCCAAACCGCAGCGGCAACCATTCGATAACACTGTCCCCCGCTGTGTGATTCTCATGAGATTGGAAATGCCAAGTTCCGCCCAGAAAGTACAAAGTATTTTTGGAGAACTTTTCGGGTTCCAACACTGCGGACGTTTGTTCCAGCTCTTCAGAAGCGGAAAAGGTCATCTCACACTCTGCCAGAATCTTCCCGCTGGCTCCTTGAGAAATTTCCCGCCCGTCCCGGTCCAGCCGGACGGTATCCACCAACAATTGCCCCTCTGTTACCGTTTGACCGGGAACTACGCAGGCAAAACCGCTTTCAGCTTGTACGGCGGTGACCACACCGCCTGTTTTGGCGTACAGTGGGCGCAGCTCCGGCTCGCCCTTGATCATCTGATCTTGCGCTTCGGTGCTTTCTACGAAAAGACAGCCTCCCGTGAAGTTCAGGCTCACCCATCCGAACAGGTCGCTTTGCTGCAAGGCCAGCGTCTGTGCATTTTCTAACGCATCTTCCTGCAAAAGCGCCCCCTCATAAATGCCGCATTCTTCGAGAAGAATACGCATCCGTTCCGAAGCATCTCCCCCCAAAGCTCCAAAATCTATGACCCAAACAAAGCGATGCAACAGATTCAGCAGCAGGATAAACAAAATTACGCCAACGATAAGCCCGGGGCGGGCGATAGTGGCTTCCCCAAAACGTCCCGGGCCATGACGCTGCAGAACGGAAAACTGCCATTTTCCCTGTACGGCCATCGTATGCAGCGTGGCATAGTCCCGTCCGAACCCCTGTGCGATGCAACCATTTGTTTCCCATTGGATGTGATCGAGCTGCACACCTTGAGAAATAACGCGGTTTATATAGCGCTGCGGATCCCTTCCCTGAATCCGAAAACGGATGCGGTCCGCCCTCCATAGTCTATGCCTCATGCGATGGCTCCTCCCATTTGCCGCGGAATGAGATATCCCGAATCTGTCCTGCCAGAATCAATCTTTTGCCGTTCAAGGATTCTATTCGCAGTTCTGCTCCATAAAATGTTACCAGAAAGTTTCCCATATCCAGGCAGATTTTCTCCGGCTGGAAGTCCAGAACCTTGCGGCATCCTTCGGTAGTGAGATATCCTCCACGCAGAGCAAACTCCGGCAGACGATAGAAATCTGCAGGTGGCTGCGACAGAAGATCATGAACGCTCGCCCTGTCATGGGTTACATTATGGAGTCTCTTTTTACGGAGTTTCATGCAGATACTCTCCCCTTCCCGGATCGGATCATCCCAATATACGCCCACGGAGGTGGTTTCTATGTATCAGCCTGGAAAAACTGTATGCCTACCGGTGCTTTTCTGCAGCTTGCTGGGAACGCTTTTTCTGAAAGAACCGCAGCTGGCGGCCCAGGGCTTTGAAAGCGGGCTTCGCCTTTGCGTGGACACCGTTTTGCCGGCGTTGTTTCCTTTTTTTGTTCTGACGGATCTGCTGTTGTCTTGTCCGTTTCGTGGAGATTGTTTTCGTCCGGCGGCGCGGTGTCTGGGAATGCAAAATAGCATCGGCATTCTCGTTATTTTAATTTCCTGGCTGGGAGGATATGCAGTTTGCGCGCGTCTTGTTGGAGAGCTTCGCCGCAGTCAGTTGCTGGACGAACGGGATGCATCACTAGTCCTTTTACTGGGGTGTTGCTCAAGCCCGGGGTTTGTCATTGGGTGTGTGGGAGGTTTGCTGCTGGGAAATCTTCGTCTCGGTGTGCTTTTGTATTTACTACAACTGGCGGCAAATCTGCTTGCAGCAGCTTTCTGCCTCAGCCTTCTGCCTAAAAATTCCTCATGCCACAGCGACGCACCGAATAAAGTCCCCAAACAGCCATCGCTGTCGATTTCCATCAACAACGCTGTAAGCAGCAGTTTGCAGGTATGCGGCTGTGTTCTGTTTTTTCGTATGGCAGAGGCAGTTTTGTTGCCGATGCTCCCGGACAATCGCTTGACAGTTCCTTTGACAAGCGCCTGCCTTGAAATCAGTGCAGGCTGTGCAGATTTTGCCGCATTGGGTGGAGGATTTGCGCTGTATGGATGTTGCATTTGCCTGAGTCTGCTGGGACTTTCCGTCTGGGTCCAGCTTTCCATGCTGCTACAGGGAGCACTCCCGATGAAATTGTTGCTTGTACACCGGGCCCTGCACTTGATTATGTTTTTGTTTATGGTACGGTTTTGCGTATATTTTCTTCCAGGTACAACTGCCGTATACCGGAGTATGGCACCGCGCGTTATTACCGCCCAGAGACTCCCGATCGATGCCACCATCATCGTGTTTTTGTTTCTCTGTGCTTCCCTTTACAAGGTCCGGCAAAACTTTTATAATAAATAGTATATTTGTTGGCTTTGGGGTGAGGATATGTTCAAAAAGACCTATTACGGAAGTAAAATTGCACCAGCTTGCTCCTATTGCCTGCATGGTACACCGGCCTCCGATCCTAAAATGATCCTCTGCAAGCTCAAAGGTGTGGTATCACCCTATTATTTTTGCCGTCGTTTCCAATACGACCCTTTGATGCGGGTGCCCCATCGTCAGGTGCTGCCGGAACTGGATCCCAAAGATTTCACATTGGAGTAAAAGGAGTTTTCAATGGAACACCCAAAGCAATCCAGGCGGGAAAGCCTGAAAACTGTGTGGCAGGAAAAAAAGGCAGTCACCATCGTCTATATTTTTTTGCGCACTTCCGTAGTGCTTGTATTGCTGGCACAAATTTTCAATCGGAACTTCGAGAATGTTTTCCTATGTCTTCTCACGCTGATTCTTTTCACTATGCCTTCCCTTTTGGAGCGGAAACTTGATATAGATCTGCCCAATACGCTGGAAATCATCATTCTTTTGTTCATTTATGCAGCTGAAATTCTTGGGGAAATCGGGGCGTACTATGTGACGTTCCCTTACTGGGACACGGTCCTGCATACGATGAACGGTTTTCTGTGTGCGGCCATCGGCTTTTCTCTGCTGGATATTCTGAACCGGCACAACCGGGCCCGGTTCCACCTTTCTCCGTTATATCTTGCCATTGTTGCCTTCTGCTTTTCGATGACAGTAGGGGTCGTGTGGGAATTTTTTGAATGCGCCATGGATCATTTTTTCTTTCTTGACATGCAGAAGGATGCCATCGTTCACAACATCGGCACCATCATGTTGGATCCCACCGGCGGCAATCATCCGGTTGTTCTGCGCAACATTACGGATGTGATTGTTGTGCAAGCCGACGGCACACAGACTGCGTTAGGGCTAGGCGGGTATCTCGATATCGGGTTGATGGATACGATGGAGGATCTCTTCGTCAACTTTATTGGTGCACTGGTGTTTTCCATTATCGGATATTTTTATGTGCGCAGTCGCGGCAAAGGCAAATTTGTAAAACGTTTTATTCCGGTAGCCAATGACAGTGCTTCCCCGGAAACCGCCGATGAAAAGGAGGAGCCGTTTGTATGAATTTCATTCTGGTTTCCCCCAATTTCCCCGAGACTTTCCGTTGGTTTGCGATTCGTCTGAAAGAAAACGGCGTAAATGTTTTGGGACTTGGGGATGCGCCCTATGACGAGCTTCATTCGGATCTTCGGGAAGCCTTGACGGAATACTACCGTCTGGATGACCTGGGAGATTATGACGCCATGGTTCGTGCGGTGGGGTATTTCACCTTCCGCTACGGAAAGATTGACTGGATTGAATCCAATAACGAGTATTGGTTGGAGATGGACGCAGCCCTGCGAACTGCCTTCAACATTACAACTGGCCCAAAATCCGCGGAAATTCACGGTTGGAAAAGCAAACTGGCCATGAAGGAAACCTACCAGCAGGCGGGCATTCCTTGCGCACGGTGCATTCCAGTTACGACCCGAAGAGCCGCCTTCGCTTTTGTGAAAGAGGTTGGATATCCGGTGGTCGTAAAACCCGATAATGGTGTCGGCGCCAACGCCACCTATCGGCTGGAGCAGGATGCTGATGTAGAGAATTTTTTTGCTGCGCTTCCGCAGGTTCCCTACGTAATGGAAGAATATGTCCCAGGTGTTGTCACAACCTACGACGGCATCTGCGATTCCCAGGGCAAGGTGCTCTTCGCCGTCAGCCATATTACGCCCAATTCCATCATGGATATGGTCAACAAAGGCGTTCCCACTTACTACTATATAAACGATCACGTTCCTGCGGATGTTGAGCAGATCGGGCGTAAAGCGCTGCAGGCCTTCGGCGTAACCCGCCGCTTTTTCCATCTTGAGTTTTTCCGCCTGACACAGAATAAACCCGGTCTGGGCTCTAAAGGAACCCTGCTTGGGTTGGAAGTCAATATGCGGCCTGCTGGCGGTTTTACAACAGAGATGATCAATTACGGGCAAAGTGTGGATGTTTATCAGATCTATGCTGACATGGTGGCCCACGATACCAGCAGACATACATATATCGGCCCCAAACGGTTCTGCGTTTATGTGGGACGCCGCACACAAGTACGGTATGCTTATTCTTTAGAACAGTTGTGTATATCCTGCGGTGAGCACCTTTGCCGAGTAGGAAAAATGCCGCCTGCATTGGCCGGCGCTATGGGCGACGAATGGATGATTTGTTGCTATGACAAAAAGCCGGAAATAGATCAGTTTGTCCGTAAGGCTTTTCTGCTCCCCCATAAAGTGAAACGGTAAGCGGTAACTTTTTATTTAAAGATACAAAAAATCCCTCCCGGGATCCTACAGAATCCGGGAGGGATTTTTACTGTGATTTCAGCGCAAAACTGTACAAAATGGATTAGTACATGCCACCCATGTCACCGCCAGCAGGGGCTGCCGGAGCCGGCGGTTCCGGCAGATCAGCAACCAGGCTTTCGGTGGTCAAAACCATCGCAGCAACGCTGGAAGCGTTCTCCAAAGCGGAACGGGTGACCTTGGTAGGATCGACGATACCAGCCTCGATCATATCCTCTACATACTCTTCCTTCTGAGCGTCAAAGCCATAGTTGGCCTTGTTGGCTTTCAGAATGTTGTTGATGATGACGCTGCCTTCCAGACCGGCGTTGGCTGCAATCTGACGCAGAGGCGCTTCCAGCGCTTTGCGGACGATCTTGGCGCCAGTGCGCTCGTCACCTTCCAGAGTATCGACGAGTTTGTCGACTGCAGGAATCGCGTTGATGGTAGCGGTGCCGCCGCCAGCAACGATGCCCTCTTCAACGGCCGCCTTGGTAGCGTTCAATGCATCCTCGATACGGAGCTTCTTATCCTTCATCTCGACCTCGGTGGCGGCACCGACCTTGATGACGGCAACACCGCCGGCCATCTTGGCCAGGCGCTCCTGCAGCTTCTCACGGTCGAAATCGGAGGTCGCAGTAGAAATCTGGTTGCGGATCTGGGCAACACGATCAGCAATGGCATTCTTATCGCCGTTGCCGCCCACAATGGTGGTGTTCTCCTTGGTCACCTTGACCTGACGGGCGGTGCCCAGCAACTGCATGGTAGCATCTTTGAGCTCGTAGCCCAGGTCGCTGCTGATCACGGTGCCACCGGTCAGGATAGCGATATCCTGCAGCATTTCCTTGCGACGATCGCCGAAGCCGGGGGCCTTGACGGCAACCACATTCAGGCCACCACGCAGGCGGTTGATGATCAGGTTGGACAGAGCATCGCCTTCGACATCCTCTGCGATGATCAGCAGCTTACGGCCAGACTGGATGACCTGCTCCAGCAGAGGAACAATATCCTGGAAGACGCTGATCTTTTTGTCAGTAATCAGGACAGAGCAATCTTCGTAGACGGTCTCCATCTTCTCGGTATCGGTGACCATGTAGGGAGTCACATAGCCACGGTCAAACTGCATACCTTCCACAACCTCGGTGTAGGTCTCGGCAGTAGTCTTGTTTTCCTCAATGGTGATAACACCGTCCGCGGTAACCTTTTCCATCGCGTCGGCAATCAACTGGCCGATCTCGGCATCACCAGCAGAAACGGTACCAACACGGGCGATATCCTTGCTGCCGTTAACCTTCTGGCTGTTGGCTTTGACGGCCTCAACAGCAGCGGAAACCGCCTTCTGCATGCCACGCTTGATGTCCATAGGATTGGCACCAGCAGTAACATTCTTCATACCTTCGTTGACCAAAGCCTGCGCCAGTACGGTAGCGGTCGTGGTGCCGTCGCCAGCAGCGTCGTTGGTCTTGGTGGCAACTTCACGAACGAGCTGCGCGCCCATATTCTCGAAAGCATCTTTCAGCTCAATTTCCTTGGCAATGGTCACGCCATCATTGGTGATAAGCGGGCTGCCGAACTTCTTGGCCAGCACCACATTTCGACCCTTGGGGCCCAGCGTAACCTTGACAGTATCAGCCAGCTGATCAATACCGGCGCACAGCGCCTTGCGGGCTTCTGCGCCCTGCTTAATCTGTTTAGCCATAAAGCATTTCTCCTTTGTATTTCAGAAAAGCGTTAAAATCAGGAAAATTATTCCACCACGGCGAGAATGTCGCTCTGGCGGACGATGGTGCACTCTTCACCGTCAACCTTGACTTCGGTACCAGAATACTTGCTGGTCAGCACTTTGTCGCCGACCTTGACAATCATCTGGACTTCCTTGCCGTCAACCATGCCACCGGGGCCAACAGCCAAAACTTCGGCAACCTGCGGCTTTTCCTTGGCGGAACCGGACAGGATCAAACCACCCTTGGTGGTTTCTTCTTCTTCGACCAGCTTGATCACAACGCGGTCTGCAAGAGGTTTGATTTTCATAATGAAAGATCCTCCCTATTAAAAGATTTCTCTTTGTAGATTTTGTTTAGCACTCAGTTCTCTTGAGTGCTAAACATATAATAACCACTTTCCCACAAAAAATCAAGGGGTTTGGATATAAAATTTTTATGAACAATTGAAATTTTGGAACAAGGCGGAAAGAAAGACGAGAAGGTGTTTTAGCTCTCGCGCTACGTTGAGTAGTCTGGGGCACTGCATTTGCAATTCCTCAAAAAGACAAAAAATCGCCGCAGCGCATCAAAACGCTGCGGCGATTTTAATCTGGAGCTAGTAGTCGGACTTGAACCGACGACCTGCTGATTACGAATCAGCTGCTCTACCAACTGAGCCATACTAGCACGCAGAAGCAACACTACCATTATACAGATTTTAACGAGCAAGTCAAGCCCTAGCGGTAAAAAAGTATAGTGTTGCCTGCATTTCTTAACAACTTACTTTCAATAGCTGCGCACATCCGTGGAGTCGAACCACAGCGGAGTCGGCCGGAAGGAACAAACAATCCCCGCGGAAAAATGGAATTGCCTCCGCGCTCTCAGGGAAAGCAACGCCACAGCCATCCACGCACAGTAAAACCTGGAAAGAGTTTTCCCCTGCGGAGACAGCGGCCATCTGACGGATGCGTTTGGTATTGATCAGCATCCGTTCCACCATGAAGTATTTACACCGGCACAGCAATTCGCTGGCACAACCAGGCGTATATTTCAAAACTCTCATCGGCTGACGAGGATTCTCACCGCTATCCAGGCGCGCCACATCCAGAGCACGGTCGATATGAAGCGTGCGGGGCTTTCCGTTCTTATCAACCCGTCCGTAATCGTACATACGATAGGTCAGATTGGAACTTTCCTGTATTTCCGCAATCAGCGCTCCTGCTCCTATAGCATGGACTGTGCCGGCCTGGATGTAAAACACGTCATCTTTGCGAATACGCACACGCCGCAGATAGTTTTCTACCGTGCCGTTTTCAAGACTTTTACGAAGCGTTTCCCGATCAATCGGGTGATTGAATCCATAAACAAGCTCGGCGTCGTCTGCTGCATCCAGGACGTACCACATCTCACTTTTGCCAGACTGGCCATGTTCATGCTCCATGGCGTATTCATCGCTGGGGTGCACCTGTACAGAAAGATCTCTTTTGGCATCGATGAATTTGATCAGAACCGGCAATTCTCCATCACGGGTGCGGGGATGCGTCCCAAGATACTCCGGATGGCCGCAAAGGACTTGCCGCAGTGTCTGTCCTGTGAAAGGCCCACTGGCCACCGTGCTGAGGCCATCTGGGTGGGTGGAGCACTCCCACGTTTCCGCCAGCGGACGCAGGTCGATTCCTTTTGAGAAGTCGTCGTTCAGGCGGTTCCCGCCCCAGAGATAGTCTTTGCCTACCGGGCAAAGCAAAAACGGCTCATTTTTCGAGAGGGAATTTTTGTTTGTCATGCACACTGATCTCCTTGCCCAACTGGACCTCGATCAACTTGAGTTCGGTGTCTGCAATAATGGTATGGCGGCAGCCTGCCTGCATGGTAACCACATCGCCTGCCTGCACAGGCTGCTCCATACCGTCTACAATGGTCCGCCCTGTACCGGAAATCACCGTCCATACCTCATCACGCCGGTTGTGGCTGTGATAATTCATGCTGTGGCCCGGATTCAGGGTCACTTTGATGGTCATGCTCTCGTCTTCCACGTCCAACACACGAAAACTGCCCCAGGATTTTTCGGCAAACATAATCTGCTGGTCAATGGCATCCACGTAGGGTTTGATATAACTGGACTGTTCTTTATCTGAAACCAGGATACCTTCCGGACTGGCAGAAACCACCACGTCCTTCAGGCCCATGCAGAGAACCGGCACATCCAGCTCATTAAGCACATGAACATTTTCGCAGGTATCGTTCAGAATGGCCTTGCCGATGCTGGCATCTTCCATGGCTTCGGTCAGTGTGTTCCAGGTTCCCATATCTTTCCACTGTCCCGCAAAGCGCATCACCTGAATGTTGGGTTCTTTCTCGACCACAGCATAGTCAAAGCTGATCTTCTGCAGGGTTTCGTATTTAGCAAAGAGATCTTGGTAATCGGTAAAATCAATCAGTTGGTGCGCACGCTCCAAAACATACTGCAGCCTGTACGCAAAGACACCGCCATTCCACAGGGCCCCCTGCGCAATGTATTCTGCTGCCGTTTTGGTATCCGGCTTTTCTTTGAAGGTCTTCACTTTGCTGACTGGATCGGCAGTTTCCGGAATGATATAGCCATATTTTTCGCTGGGGTACGTCGGCTCAATCCCCATAAGGGACAGATTGGCCTGCCCCTCTTCCGCCAAATCCGAGAGCCTTTTGAGCGCTTCAAAGTAATCGTTGTTGACGTAGGGATCGACCGGACATACCACGACGGGCTCTTCCAGTCCAACCCCTTTCACATCGTGCAGATAAGCGGTTGCCAGGGCAATGGCCGGGAAAGTATCCCGGCGGCAGGGTTCTACACAAACGCCGACGGCATCTCCCAGTTGGTTGTGAATGGAACTCACCTGCGTCTTGCTTGTAGCAATGGTGACAGTTGCGTCACGGTCGACCTCGGTAATCTGACGGTACACACGCTGGACCATGGACTCGTAACCGTTCGCCGTCTTAAATATCTTGATGAATTGTTTAGATCGGATATCATTGGACAGCGGCCACAGACGCTTGCCGGAACCGCCGGAAAGCAAAATAATATGCATAAACTTCTTCCTTTTCTGTCAATACCCGTAATCAGCGTTCTGCGCGCATGGGATTGTGAAGGAAGTCTTCGTACGCGAGACGAAGCCCGTCCTCCAGTTCGGTTTTGTAAGTCCAACCCAGCTTGGTTGCCTTGCTCACGTCCAGCAGCTTGCGAGGTGTGCCGTTGGGCTTGGTGGGATCCCAGCGAATCTCGCCGGTGTAGCCCACTACTTTGGCCACCAGCTCGGTCAGTTCCTTGATGGTGAGTTCCTTGCCGGTACCGGCGTTGACAGTCTCATTGCCGGAGTAGTTGTTCATCAGGAAGACACAGAGGTTGGCCAGGTCGTCTACATACAGGAACTCGCGCAGCGGGCTGCCGTCGCCCCAACAGGTGACGTAGGGCAGGCCCTGCTCCTTGGCTTCATGGAAGCGGCGGATGAGAGCGGGCACCACGTGGCTGTGGGTGGGATGATAGTTATCGTTGGGGCCGTACAGGTTGGTGGGCATGACGCTGATGTAGTCGGTGCCGTACTGACGGTTGAGATACTCGCAGTATTTGAGGCCCGAAATCTTGGCCAGGGCGTAAGCCTCGTTGGTCTTTTCCAGGGCGGAGGTAAGCAGGCAGTCTTCCTTCATGGGCTGAGGCGCCATGCGGGGATAGATGCAGCTGGAGCCCAGGAATTCCAGCTTCTTGCAGCCGTTCTTCCAGGCAGAGTGGATGACGTTCATCTCGAGGGTCATGTTGTCATACATGAAATCGGCCAGCGCTTCCTCATTGGCCACGATGCCGCCGACTTTGGCAGCTGCCAGAAAGACGTATTCCGGCTTTTCCTTGGCGAAGAACTCTTCCACGGCGTCCTGACGGGTCAGGTCCAGTTCCTTGTGGGTACGAGTGATGATGTTGGTGTAGCCCTGACGCTGCAGTTCACGGACGATGGCGCTGCCCACCATGCCGCGGTGGCCCGCCACATAAATCTTGGCATTTTTATCCATCATGGGATAAGACTTCCTTTCTACTGTTGGAAACAAGGTAAATGAAATGTTATTGCAAAAGCCGTTTTCTATCCCTTGCAGGCGGATATTTTACTTCCGCACGCCCTTCTCCAGGGCTTCGATCTTGTACAGGTCCACATTCTCTTCGGCACGCTCCACGGCTACCTTGCGCATATCGCTGCGGACCATCAGGCGGACCAGTTCCTCAAAGCTGGTCTTGGTGGGATTCCAGCCCAGCTCGGTCTTGGCCTTGGTGGGATCCCCCCACAGGTTAACCACGTCGGTGGGACGGTAGAAGTCCGGGCTGACCTCGATGAGTACCTTGCCGGTGGCCTTGTCGATGCCCTTTTCTTCCATACCTTCGCCCTGGAACTCCAGCTCAATGCCCACCTCGTGGAAGGCCAGCTGGCAGAATTCCCGCACGCTGTGCTGCTCGCCGGTGGCGATGACGAAGTCGTCCGGCTTGTCCTGCTGCAGAATCAGCCACATGCACTCCACGTAATCCTTGGCATAGCCCCAGTCGCGCAGGCTGGACAGATTGCCCAGGTACAGCTTATCCTGCTTGCCCTGGGCAATGCGAGCCGCTGCTAAAGTGATCTTGCGGGTAACGAAGGTCTCGCCGCGCCGCTCGGATTCATGGTTGAACAGGATACCGGAGCAGCAGTACATGTTGTAGGCTTCCCGGTATTCCTTCACGATCCAGAAGCCGTACTGCTTGGCCACGGCGTAGGGGCTGTAAGGATGAAACGGAGTCTTTTCGTTCTGGGGGACTTCCTCCACCTTGCCGTACAACTCACTGGTGGACGCCTGGTAGATGCGGCAGGTCTTTTCCAACCCGCAGACGCGCACCGCTTCCAGTACGCGCAGCACGCCGGTAGCCACCACGTCGGCGGTGTATTCCGGCACGTCAAAGCTGACCTGCACGTGGCTTTGGGCGGCCAAGTTGTAGATCTCGTCCGGGCGCACTTCGCTGATGATCTTCACCAGGCTGATGGAGTCGCCCAGGTCACCGTAATGCAAGTGAAACTGGGGATTCCCTTCCAGATGGGCAATGCGCTCCCGGTAGTCCACACTGGAACGGCGGATCATGCCGTGGACGTCGTAGCCTTTTTCGATCAGGAATTCGGCCAAATAGCTTCCGTCTTGTCCGGTTACACCGGTAATCAATGCTTTTTTCATACGTTGTTTCACCTTTCTGCTTGTGGTAACCGCACAGAACACACCACACGGCCCTTCTTTTCTGTTTGCAATTGTATCGTGATTTTCTTTGTTTATACAGGGAAAATCTTGCAGAAGACTAGCATTATATTGACTTTCTTGCTATACTATAAAAAACAGCTGATACGAGGTGATCTTCTACGGATACGCCGCTTTTTGATGGAAAGCTGGTACACTCCAGACGTATTATCTACACACCTTCTCCCTTTGCCAGAGCCAGTTTACTGCATTTGCAGGAGGTAGGCAACTTGCAGGCTCGGCAGCCGCATGACAGCGCACGCAAGGATCTTTCCTCCTATCTGTTTTTTCTGGTAGAGCATGGTTCCGGTGCGCTGGAATATGAAGGGGTGCACCGCGGGCTGAAGACTGGAGACTGTGCCTTTTTGGATTGCCGCAGACCATATCTGCACCGCACCGGGGAAAATCTTTGGCATTTGCGCTGGGTCCATTTTTTCGGCCCGAATATGGGAGCTATTTACAAAAAGTATGAGGAACGCGGAGGCCAACCAGTGTTTCGTGCGCGCCAACCGGAACGTTTTTCGCGCCTGTTGCAGGAACTGTACCAACTGGCCGGGTCCGACGACTATGTGCGCGATATGCAGATTTATGGCAAGCTTGTGGAACTTTTGACCCTTCTAATGGAAGAAAGCTGGCATCCAGGCACTGTACGTGTGACACACGGAAAGAAACAAAATCTTCAGGAAATCAAGGAATATCTTGACACGCATTTTGCAGAAAAAATCACACTGGACGATCTTTCTGCGAAATTTTACATCAATAAATTTTATTTAACCCGCGTCTTTAAAGAGCAATTCGGTCAGCCCGTAACAAACTACCTCGTACAATTGCGCATTACTCAGGCCAAACGGATGCTTCGCTTTACTGACCGCAGCATTGAGGCTATCGCGCAGGATTGCGGCCTGAATGATGCCAACTATTTTTCGCGCCTCTTCAAAAAAGTGGAGGGCGTTCCGCCAGGGGAATACCGCCGCCAGTGGTGAAGAATGGAAGGATTTCACCTCCCCCCTCCTTTGCCCGGCTTGACAGTTCTTTCGATTTATGATATCGTTAAACCAATAAAACACCGTGTGGATTTTTACAGTGTCACGCTACTTTTCGCCACACAATGGTCTGATTTGGATCATTGTGTGGCTTTTTTGTGTGCTTTTGGGCGAAAGGATCCTGTATATGAATACCTCTTTTATGAAAGAAAAGCCGATTTTTCCCCTGCTGACTTCTATGGCGTTACCAATGGTATTTTCGATGCTGGTAAACGCTTTGTATAATATTGTGGACAGCTTTTTTGTGGCACAGATCAGTGAAGAAGCCATGACGGCGCTCTCGCTGGTTTTTCCGATGCAAAACCTCATCAACGCCATTGCAATCGGTTTTGGGGTGGGTATCAACGCGCAGATCGCGCTGCACCTTGGCGCCGGGGCCCAGTGTCGTGCCGATACAGCTGCCACCCACGGTATGCTCTATTCGCTGCTTCACGGTATCGTGATCACAATCATCAGCATTGCGGTCGTTCAGAAATTTTTGTCCGCGTTCACCGACAACACCCTTGTTATCCACATGGGCACTACCTATGCAACCATCGCTTTTTCTTTTTCCATTATTATTATGGGGTCGTTGGCTTTTGAAAAAATGTATCAGGCAATCGGGCAAATGAAAATCACTATGTGTGCGTTGGTCGCCGGAACCGTCTGCAATATTCTGCTGGACCCCATGATGATTTTTGGCATAGGGCCTTTTCCCAGACTGGGTATCGCCGGAGCTGCCCTGGCTACCGGGATCGGTCAGACACTGACACTTTGTATTTATCTTGTATATTACAAAACACATTCCCTGCCTGTTCATTTGCGACGTACTTGTCTGTGCCCTAACGGCAGAATGGATTTACAGCTGTATGCCATTGGCATTCCTGCCATCTTGAATCTGGCTCTTCCATCGGTCCTGATTTCATTTTTGAATGGGATTCTTTCTGTATTTTCTCAAAGCTATGTGGTGGTGCTTGGTATTTACTACAAGCTCCAGACCTTTTTGTATCTGCCGGGCAGTGGTATTGTACAAGGCATGCGGCCATTGATTGCGTACAATTATGGGGCCGGCGAAACCAAGCGTGTTCGAAAAATCTATCGGCTGACCCTGTGGCTCTGTGCTGCTATTATGGCGATGGGGACAGTGCTGTGTCTGCTGCTTTCCGACCGGTTGATTTCCTTGTTCACGTCCAACCCGGAAACCATCCGCATTGGACGGCAGGCACTTCGCGTCATCAGTCTTGGCTTTATCATCTCTGCCGTTTCTGTTGCCTCTTCCGGTGCGCTGGAGGGCCTCGGTAAAGGAGCAGCCTCGCTGGTTATCTCTCTGTTTCGTTACAGCTTTGCGATCATGCCGCTGGCCTGGATCCTTTGCCGTGCCATGGGCCCCACGGGCGTCTGGCATGCCTTCTGGATCACCGAGGTGATTTCGGCAGGAATCTCCGTGGTTGTATATCAAAAGAGTGTAAAACTTCCGTAAAACGAAGATTTTCACTTGTGCTGTCACAACACTTGCGGTATGATACAGATATCAGCCTAACGAGAGGACCGTATCATTATGCCGTTAAATCTGGAACAGATCAAAAAGAGCGAAGAGATCAACAGCTATATACGTAAGGCCGATGAAAGTCTGTCTGCGCTCGGCTATACAGAGCACAGCTACGCCCACGCAGGGCGAGTTTCTGCGTTGGCCAGCGAAATCCTTCGTACGCTTGGATACGAGGAAAGAACGGCGGAGTTGGCCGCTATTGCCGGTTGGATGCACGATATCGGCAACATCATCAACCGGCACGACCACGCACAGAGCGGCGCGATTATGGCATTCCGGATTCTCGACAAGATGGGCGCCGCCCCGGATGAGGTTGCGACTGTCATCACGGCGATCGGCAACCATGACGAAGGAACCGCCTATCCTGTCAACGCGGTAGCGGCGGCCCTCATTTAGCGGATAAGACCGACGTACGTACTAACCGTGTCCGCAATCAGGATCCAAACACCTTCGATATTTATGATCGCGTGAATTATGCGGTAAAAGAGAGCCAAGTGATTGTCAACGGCGGCACGATTCTGTTGCGCTTGAGAATCGACACCACCTCCTGTGCCTTGATGGATTATTTTGAAATTTTTCTGGATCGCATGCGGTTGTGCCGTGAGGTTGCCAAGGTGTTGGGCCAGACCTTCGCCCTGGAGATCAACGGACAAAAGATGATCTGATTCACAAAAGAGCTTGCTGCGTAATGCAACAAGCTCTTTTTTCTCAGAACCGGGCATAATCCCGCCAATATCGTACAGCTGTTTTCCAGGCTCCATCATTCTTCACAATCGTTTTCAAAAGATCCGGCCAAAAGGAAAAGTCGCTCCATTGCGACGGAATCAACCAGCCGGGAAGGGCGTGGAGCAGCACGGGCAGTGCCAGCGCCCCACCCGTTGCCAGGAAAAACCATAATACGTTCCGGGCAAAAATCCCCCAGGAGATACTCATGCGAATCCATGCAATCAGCAACACAGCCACCGTAAGAATCCCCGGCAGCCAGCAAAGAAACTGCACAATCATGACGCGCTGAGGACCGTAGTAAATCCACTGGGGTGCAGGCAGCCCTGCGGATGTACGCCACTGTTCCACATCGGCCATAGGCGTATCTTTGGACACACCGCGCAGCTCTGCACAGGTCAGTCGCTGCCGGGACGGATAAAGCACAACTTTGTCCTCTGCGGAAAATACCCCTGTGATTTCATAAAATTCTCCCGCCAGCTCGATTTGCAAGCCTTCCATCCAGACACTGCCATATATCGATTGTACCAATCCATCAGAAATCGAACATGTTTTCCCCGTGCTGCCGGGAGCACCTCCACGAAGATACCGTGCCGGCAGACAATCCGCCGCTTCTCCGCAAAATCCAATACAAGTTACGTCGTCTTCCCAGCGTCCATCGCCGGCCTTGACCATTGCCGTATTCTGTCCCCAGAAGCTGGCATATATACGGGAATCATGATCGGCATCGCTTTGGTAAGCGGTCACTGCCTGCATTTCCTCTTCTGTGAGGGCCTCCGCGAAGCGCAAACTGGTTGTAGCGTATAAACGCTCCTGCTCGGCAGCATACCGCCACAGAAAAAGTGAAACCAACGCGGCTCCAAACAGCCATAGAGCCGGCCAACTCCGACGGGATGCGGGCGACAACGCAGGACACTCAGAATTTCTCATCGACCTTCACCCGATCTCCCTCCTGTACGGGCTTACTGCTGGCCACAACGACCTGCGCCTGCGAATCCAGCGCTCCGGAAACCGCCTGCGTTGAGTCTCCGCTGTCAATGGTCGACACGGACACTCTGCGCAACACATACTGCAGCCCTAAAACAGTATTTTTTTCTTCCATGACCAGCACATAGTTTCCTTCCTGATCCTGATGGACTGCGCTCGCTGGAAGAACAAGGTCCTGCCGGCTGCTCTGTGTTATGGCACTCACCTGTGCTGCACCGGCAGACCATGCCCCCCGCGGCAAGGTAGCGGTTGCCGTAACATTGCCTGCGCTATCCGCGTCAGAAAGACGTTGTACGGCGGCATCGCCGCTCGCTTTATTCTGACTTACATGTAAAATGGTTCCAACGGTGATTAACCGCAAACAAGCAAAACTGAAGGCCGGAATTTTTCCACGCCCGAAGGGTAGGCGGAGGAAAAGCGATGCGCCCAGGGACATTGTTGCAGAGCAGGCTTACGAGATCCGACGTCTGCGAATGGAGAATGAATTGCTGCGGGATTTTCTGCGATCCACAGAAAGGAAGTGAGAGCAAAAGTAAAATACGCAGTAATCTAGAGCACCACCGGGAGGAGTATCCTGTGCTTGCTATGTGCCGATTCTTTGCAGTGTCCAGAAGCGGCTATTACACCTTTGTCAAACGAATGAATCGACCGGAAAGGGATGCAGCTCTTGCCGAAGCAATCTGGCAGCAGCAGAAAAAATGCTTTCATACCTACGGTTGCCGACGGATGTGGCAGTGGCTGAAAGACAGCAAAGGAACTTACCACAATCCCAAGACGATTTTGCGTGTCATGAAGAAATATGGCCTGCTGGCCGAGATTCGCCGCCGCAAAAGGTGGCAGCGGATGGGTGAGCAACTGCACAAATATGAAAATCTACTGAACCGGGATTTTCATGCCGAAACACCAAACAGCAAATGGGTAACGGATATTTCCTATATTAAAACCAAGCAAGGGGTGTTGTAGCTGTCTATGATCCGAGATCTGTACGACAACAGCATTGTAGCCTACAAGACTGGAACGGAGCAAAGCGTGAATCTGGTTCTGGATACTATCCGCCAGGCAGTCCTCAGGAGAAAAGAAGAAGGTCGCTGCAGACTTGCACCTCCACAGCGACCAGGGTGCTCAGTACGCCTCACAAGCATATTTTGAGCTGACTCAACAATACGGCATCACACCTTCGATGTCAAGACGTGAGACCCCATATGACAATGCAATGGCGGAAAATTTCTTCTCTATCCTCAAAACAGAATGCATCTACCGCCACAAACCGGCGACTCTTTCTGAAGCCAAAGAGATGATTGACCGATACATCTATTTTTACAACCACGAGCGCATCCAAAGCAAAACAGGAGTGGCGCCGCTGACGTTGCGCCACTCCTGCTAAAACTGAATATTCCTGCACCGGGAGCTTTTTTTGTGCTGTCTGCACAATCTGGGGCGGTTCATCTTCTGCCTGGGGCTTTCCTTATGTTCATTTACATCGTCGTCACGGCCTGAAAGACTACCTTTGCCGTGCCGGTGCCAAGCGCTTGTTGCAACCCTCCCGGGGTAGCAACTCGGCCAATCCGTGTATATCGATAAGAAGTAGAAAAATTCTCATAAAACAAAACAACGCAGTCTGTCCCATAGAGCATGAGATCGCCGGCTCGAATAGAGGAAACCGCCTGAGCCTTGGCAGGGAGCTCTTCCTGCAGATAGATGTACTTTTCGTTAC
Source organism: Subdoligranulum variabile (assembly GCF_025152575.1). Lineage (NCBI taxonomy): Bacteria > Bacillati > Bacillota > Clostridia > Eubacteriales > Oscillospiraceae > Subdoligranulum > Subdoligranulum variabile. The sequence goes on from NZ_CP102293.1 coordinate 3,218,513, forward strand.
CATTCAATTCCTGCATTGTGACTTGCAAGGGAAGAAGTTCCGCAAATGCTTGTGCGGTATCATTTTCATACAGATCCACTGTATAAACGGATTCGCCTACTCGGATTTCAATCTGCTGCACTTTTACTGTATCCCCTTCCCGCTGCATCTGTTCATAGGCAGCTGTTTCACCTTTGCGTTGCAAAACGGCCTGTGAAGCTACTGCTTCGCTCCTCTGAAATAGCCAACCAATCAGCAGAACTGCAGCTATACCCAACGAAACCAAACACTCAAATAAGGGTCTTGCCTGTTTCATAAGCCTGCTTCATAGCCGGATGTTGGGAAACCTCCCCGGGCTCGGTAACACCTCCGGCAAAAATCGTCCCGGCGAGGGAAGCTTTTTCAAAACAATCGACCCAACCTTGCAGACCACGCGCGCTTCCTTCTACGGTAGACGGATCGTCTTCCGCCGCGCTGGCCAGCAGATATACTGTGCGGAATGCGTACTCGCGGGAATACAGCGGATTGCAGCGATCAAGCAAGGTTTTCAGCTGTCCGGAAAGCCCGTAATAATAGACCGACGAAGCAAAAGCCACTACATCAGCCTGGCAGATTTTATCGGCGATGGCAACGGCATCATCGTTCACTACGCATTTGCAGGTCTTCTGGCAAGCCAGACATCCACGGCAAAAGGCAATGGTCTTTTCTTTGAGACTGATCACTTCTACAGAATGCCCTGCATCGCGGGCACCGCGGGCAAAAACTTCTGCCAGTGCATCGGAATTGCTGCCGGCGCGCAAGCTGCTGGTTATGACCACCACATTCTTAGGCATGTTTGGTTGCCCCCTTTTCGTCTGCATTTCGAGCATTTTTCTGTGTGCCGATGAGAATCTTTCCCTGTGAATGCGGATCGTCCCGAATAATCTCCCCTACAGCAGGCAGAAAAATGTGCCCTGCCAGCGGATTCTTGACGCTCAGCACCGGTGTGGTGATTTCAGCCTCCACTTCGGATTTTTCGAAGCAGAGATCCGTATCCACCATCTCGCAATCAATCAAAGTTAGGTTTTTGCAGTAACAGAACGGTTGGGTGCCAATGATCTTGCAGTGTTCCAGTGTCAATCCATCGGAATACCACCCAAGATATTCCCCTTTAATAATGCTGTTCCGCACTGTCACATTCTTCCCGTGCCAGAAGGCGTCCTTTGTTTCGAAGCGACAATCACTGAATACCGCATTCTCAATATATTGGAAAGAATATTTTCCCTGGAAATTTACCCGTTCTAATTCAATGTTGCGGGCTCTCAGCAGAAAATACTCACTTTGCGCAGTGCAATCCTGCATATGGATTCCATCGGCAGACCATCCGAACTCCGGCGAATCAATATCGCACCGGAACAGCGACACATCCATGCATTCCCGCACAGCTTTGATACCATGCAGTTTTGTATTCTTGATTTGAACATGGCTGGAATACCACAAAGCAGCGCGGCAGAGCGGTGTCAGTTCGCTGTCCTGGATGCATAGCTGTTCATCATGCCAGAATGGATAGCGCAGGTTCATAAAGCAATGCTCCACCTGTACATTCCGACTTTCCTTGAGTGCACTCTCTCCGTCCGCGGGGCCATCAAAGCGACAGTTCCGCACAAGAATGCCGTCGCTTCCGTAAAGCGCCCGCTCCTCATCAAAGGTTCGATTTTCCAAAAGGACCATTCTAACGCTTCCCCTCTCCATTCCTTACGCAAAAACCTTACGGAAGAATTCTGTAATCTCATCAAAGGGAATCACATCCATCCGATCATATAGATCGGTATGTACCGCCCCGGGAATCAGTAACAATTGTTTGTTGTCCTTGTAAGGATTGTGCCGCATCATATTGGCAAAGGCATCCTTGGTAAAATAGCAGGAATGTGCTTTTTCACCGTGAATCATCAAAACTGCACTGCGGATCTCATTGCTGTAGCGCAGAATAGGCTGGTTCATAAACGACATACACCCGATGACATTCCAGCCACCGTTGGAGTTCAGGGAACGTGCATGGTACCCACGGGGCGTTTTATAGTAATCGTAATAATCCTTTACGAAAAATGGCGCATTTTCCGGAAGCGGATCCACAACACCGCCCCCCAGTGCGTACGTTCCATTCCGATAATCCTCGGTACGTTGTCTATTCAGGGCCTGCCGCTTGGCATAACGGGCCTCTGCAGAATCCTCGCTGTCAAAATACCCATTGGCATTGACGCGGGCCATGTCGTACATGGTGGAGGTCACGGTAGCCTTCACACGGGTATCTAGAGCCGCCGTATTCAAGGCCATACCGCCCCATCCACAGATGCCGATAATCCCAATTCTGTCGGGGTCTGCCTGATCCAGCGTCGAAAGATAGTCTACTGCCGCCTGGAAATCCTCGGTATTGATATCCGGAGACGCCATATAGCGCGGTTCACCGCCGCTTTCTCCCGTAAAGGAGGGATCAAATGCCAGCGTCACAAAGCCGCGAGCTGCCATCGTCTGGGCATACAATCCTGAGGATTGTTCTTTGACGGCGCCAAAGGGACCGCAAACAGCAATGGCAGGCAGCCGGGCCTCTGCTGCCTGCTTGGGGGTGTAAAGATCTCCCACCAGCTCAATTCCATATCGATTATGAAAAACCACCTTGCGGTGATTTACCCGTTCATTTTCAGGAAATGTTTTATCCCATTCCTGGGTCACAATCGTTGCTTTTTGCATGATTCACGCCTCCGTTGTTCTTCGTCTTCCTGCTGCATAGTGTAAACCAGATGATCCAGACAATCGATTTTATACTGAATCCGGTGCAGTTTTTGCAGCAGCATTGATTTTTGGCAGGAGAGCAGCCGATATTGTTCCCGCCGGCATTGCCGTTGTTCCAGATCCAGATATTGCGTCACCACAGGCAATCCACATCCGGCATCTTTTAAATTTCGTCGGATGCGAAACGCATGTTCCTCGCTGATTTCTTTCATACGGCTCCCCCCTCTCTTTCTGGTTTTATTGTAGTTCTCTTTTTGATAAAGAGCAAATACTTGTTTTTTCTTTCATGATATGCTTGCAGAGCATTTCATGAAAGAGTATACTATAATCAGGAAAGGAGGACGCCTGTACGATGGAAATCAGAGTTTTGCGCTATTTTTTGGCTGTGGCACGGGAAGAAAGTATTACCGCTGCCGCCAACTTCCTTCACCTGACACAGCCGACATTATCCAGGCAAATTCACGATTTGGAAGAGGAACTGGGGCAACAACTCCTAATCCGCAAAAGTCATCGCGTGGCACTGACTCCGGAAGGAATGCTGCTTCGCAAGCGCGCTGAAGAGATTCTCTCTATGGTTGACAAGACCGAATCGGAGTTCCGCTCTCTCGAAACTACCATCAGTGGTGACGTTTATATCGGCAGCGGCGAGACGCAAGCCGTTCGTCAGATTGCAAGAATCATCCGGCAGCTGCAGCAGGACTATCCAGACATTCATTACCATATGCACAGCGGCAACGCACAAGATATCACCGATCGCCTGGATAACGGATTACTGGATTTTGGCGTCCTGATTCAGCCTGCGGATATCACCAAGTACGATTCTCTTGTGCTGCCCGACAAGGATGTATGGGGTGTCATCATGCGCAAGGACAGCCCATTGGCCGCCAAACAATCCGTATGTAAAGAAGATTTGCGTTTTCTGCCGCTGCTTTGTTCACGCCAAGCGATCTTATCGCAACGGCACGGCAACGCCTTTGCATCCTGGTTCGGCTCCGAATTCGAAAAACTCAACATTGTCTGTACGTATAATCTGATTTACAACGCCGCTATTATGGTGGAAGAGGGTATCGGGTACGCGGTAACGCTGGATCATCTGGCAAACACATCTGCCAACAGCGCGTTGTGTTTTCGTCCACTGGTTCCCCGCCTGGAATCCGGGCTCAACATTGTTTGGAAGAAGTATCAGATTTTCTCTCCTGCAGCAGAGATCTTTCTGCAGAGATTGCAGCAGGCATTTGAAGCTTGACTCTCTTAAGGAACGGGCGCCTTGCATTCAGCCAGCAGATTCTGCGATCCAATCCTTTTCAAACGACAAAAGAGACATCCCTGTCAAAGGGATGCCTCTTTTGTTTTCGGTGTTTATCCATTGTTTTTCAGAAAAACATAGGTTTCATTATCAGAGTGGTCCGGCGAAAAAACGAATTGCATCCTGTCAAACTCTTTCAACTCCTCAGGGCTTTTCACATGACGTTCGGCCATAAAGCGCACCATCTCCCCTCGTGCCATCTTGCACATAGTTGCTTTTTCCAGGATCTTCCCTGCTCGAATTTCTCCGAATATGCAGGTCACAAAACGAATGTCGTTTGAGCGATAGCGGGAAATGCACATGCTGTATTCTTTGGACGCTAAATTTACAATACAGTCCGTCTGGGCAAAAAGAGCTTTTGCAAGACAATCACCCCAGAATGCATAGATATCTTTGGCCCCTGCCACTGGCAGTTTGGCCTGCATTTCCAGACGATACGGCGTCACGCCATCAAAGGGGCGGAGCATCCCGTAAAACCCGGAAAGGATTCGCAAATGTTCCTGTACGTATGCCAGTTCCTCCTCGTTGAAAACGCCTGGTGCCATATATTGATACTGTATTCCTTCATAACTCAGGATGGCGGGAGTCAGATTTTTACGCAAATCCATCTTTTGCAAGCGTTCTACATTAAGGCGGGCCAGCGTATCGTTGCATTTCCAGACTTTTCGGATTTCTTCATAAGACATGGCTCGCATCGTTTGGCGCAGCATCTGCGTTTTGTCCAGAAAGTCCGGCAGATTCTGCCAGGGCAGGCTATCCAGGTCCACATGCATCTTTTTGGCAGGTGATAGAATGATTCTCATTTCGTCTTTTCTCCGTCATAAATGGACAGTGCTTCGAAATAAATTCTCTGACTCCCAAAACGCACTTTATTTTTTCCCTTTAAAATATTCCAGAATTTCAGCAGCGTTGGTATCGGGTTTCACTTTAGGCATTACCTTTTCGATATTTCCCTGCGGATCGATGATATAGGTCGAGCGCACTACCCCCATGCTGACCTTGCCATAGAGTTTTTTCTCTTGCCAGACACCGTAAGATTCAATCGCTTTTCGTTCAGGATCCGAAAGCAGTAGGAATGGCAGGTTATATTTTTGTGCAAATTTGAGGTGGGACGCTACAGAGTCTTTGCTGATACCAATGACGACAACATCGCTGCTTTGAAATCCTTCAAAATTCTGTGTGAATGCGCAGGCCTGACGAGTGCACCCCGGCGTATTGTCCCGAGGATAAAAATACAAGACCACATACTTACCCAAGAAATCGGCCAGGCTTACCTCCTTGCCGTTTTGATCCGACAAGGTAAAATCTGGCGCTTTTGTACCAACTTCCAACATAAATAAGGCTCCTTTCCCAGTAATGCAGTAAGTATATTCCTTCCCTGCCTCCATCGTCAAGAAAAAATCTCCGATGTTACCAATAGCGCATTCCGACATTGAAAACGCCCAGAATCAGCAGGTGGGCTGGATAATACCAGTAAAAAAATTTCTTGGCGCGAAACCGGCTTTTGGCCGTCGGATCATACAGAAAAATTCCAACGGCAGCCGCAGAGCAGAACAGGATGTTCCAGATATTTTCTGTAAAGAAAGCATAAAAAAGGATACTCCACAGAACCAAAAATAGTGCTTGATATATTTTTCCGGGCAGGATGGCAAACCCCGTAATCAAGACAATTCCAAGTAAGCCGGTGCCATAATCAGCAGGCAAACCATATGCGATCAGCAGTAGGCTACCTCCAATGCACAGCCCAATGCGTTGCTTGATCTTTCCATCATAGCGGTGTTCCAAGGCGTACAGGCAGAAAAAAGCCATCAAAAAAGTATAAAGTACATTGATATTTTGACACAAAAACCAGAATCCCTGGACTTGTACCTGAATCCCAGGAAGGAGAGCTGCCACAGCCACCAGCAGAAGGCTCCTGTCCCCTTGTTCATGGAGTATGAAATGCCAGTATACCCAAACCGCCACCATCGCAAACAGGAGATAACTTAGCATCCAATGAACTTGAATACCGTTGCCGTCCCCCATCATTCTATTGGGGGCGCAAAAGGCCATACAAAAAGGGATCTGGGATGCCACAGCCCCCCTGGTAATGTTAAGAAAATATTTCTTCCTGTCATGGGTTTTGTGCCAGCCTTGCGCCAGACAAAAAGCGAAAAGCGGAAAAGCGATCCGACCAATAGCACGGAGAATGGAAGAATCAAAAGGAAGCAAGTCCCACCCTTCTCTGCCGAACACCAGCCCCACATGGTCAATGGTCATCGCCAACAAGGCAAGGCCTTTCATCCAAAATGTAGACATCCGCAGCTCCTCTTTTCAACGATTCTTTCTGCGTGTACGCACCCACTTCTTCCAGAGCGCTTTCCGGTGGCAACATGAGTTACAGGATAATCAGAACTCGTATGTCTCCGTTTTTCTTTCAAAAAACAGGTGATACCAATCAAGATGATGCTTTTGAAACACACAAATGACAAGCAATAAAATTTTACTTTTCTCGACATAAAGTATGAACCAATTTTACCATGTTGAAACAGGGAAAACAACGGATGATGTTGCGCAGGCAGTAGAAATCCTCCAGTCGCTTCCCTTTCAGGAGGAAAAAGGCGTCTGGTGAAACTGCCCAATGTATCCGCTGTGCAGATGTGAATATTGACCAATACTTTTCCATTATCAAAGACATCTTTTGACTTATATGCACACTTACCATACAACTTTTTAATATTTTTGATAAAATTTGTTGACCTTGTTGCATTGCCATGTTACATTGGAACAAACAAACCGGCGGGAGCATCCCTGCCGAAAGCGTACGGCAATTTATCACACACCGAAAAGGAGCAACATGATGAAAAAACGTTTCCTATCCTTGGGCCTGGCCCTGACCATGAGTGCTGGCGTTTTGGCTGGCTGCAGCGGTTCTCAAAAAAGTAGCTGGAAGGTAACATGCCCCTGGGCCCCCTCCGGCGTGGCTGCAGTAGTCAGCCAGAAAGCGGCGGAAATGTCCACCAAATACTCCGACAAACTCACACTGGTCGCAGAAGCCGTTCCCGGGGATGCAGCCACCGTCAACACATGGATTGCCAATAACGACGCCAACAGCAAGGAACTGGTCTTCGTGGGCGAAGGTCTGCTTTCCATCACTTCCATTCTGGACCCCGCCAAGATGCAGTTCACTTACGACGACTTTGCCTATGTAGAAAATCTGTATTCTTCGGTTTTCGTTCTTTCCGCAGATGCTACGTTGAACGTCAAAACGCTGGAAGACTTGGAAACCTATGTGAAGGATACTTCGGAAATCAGTGTGGCGGTCAACGGGGCCACCGGTTCGGAAGCTTTTCTGGCGGCTTCCCTGTTCGGGTCTATGGGCGCTGGGGATAAACTGAAGCTGACGCCCTATCAGTCCGCCGCCGAGGCCGCCCAGGCCGTCGCCAAGGGCGAGTCCAGCTTTGCGGTTTCGCACCAGTCCCAGATTCTGGAAACTGCCCAGCAGGGTGATGTTAACGTGGTTTGTGCCTTTGATGAAAAGGCCATTGAACACGGCCCCTTCGCCGGTGTACAGGGTGTCGGGGAACACGGCTACCCCTACTTCCGCAATCGCTGCTTTGTCATGGCACGGGCGGGAACTGATGCCGACAAGGTTACCGAGCTGAAGGAACTGTATGACGAGATCCTGTCCGATGAAGAGGTCAAGACTTGGCTGCAGGATACCATGCTGCTGGAAGTGGATCCCATGTCCCAGGAGGATGTGGAACAGCACATTGAGAATGTAAAGAACATCGTCAACGAATACAAGGACATTGTTGCCGGCTGACAAGAATTTCATACGGGGATGGGCCCGGGGGTTGCCCTGCCCATCCCCTTCTTATTTCTGTGTTTGGCCGTCCAAGAAAAGGAGGTTGCCGGATGAAAGACTCTCTGGCACAACTGCACGCCCGGCTGGATAGCTGGGGGGCGAAGCTGAGCAAAAAGGAAATTCGGATCCCGGTTGATTTAACAGTGGGCATCCTCTTTTCCGCCTTTGCACTCTTCATTCTTTTCATTATGCCGCAGCAAGTGGTCATTTCCGAAAAAGATGTGGTCAATGGCCGCGCTTTTCCCTCTCTGCTCATGTGGGTCATGCTGATTTGCTGCGCGCTGTTGGTCTTCAAAGAGTTGTACAAACTGATCACCAAACAACCTATGAATTGGAAAACCCTCAACCTGTGGGTAGAGCTGAAAGCTCTGGCTATTCTGGGTATCCTTTTGATTTTCTACCTTCTCTGCCGATTGACAAATCTGTTTGTGGTGGGCGCTGTTTTCTGCGCACTGGGTTTTCTCGTTTATTTCCGTTGCAAAAAGCCCACCTATTACGCCATTACCCTCACGCTTGCCATAGGTATTTGGGCATTGTTCCGTTTTGCCCTTGGCGTTGACTTCTAAGCCGGAAAGGAGACCATTTCAATGCTTCAATATATTGCTCCCGCTACCGGCTTGCTGTTTACGCTGGAAAACATCCTCTGGATCAACATCGGCGTATTTGTCGGTTCCGTATTCGCCGCAATTCCCGGCTTGAGCGTTATCCTCTGCGTAATTCTCTTTTTGCCGGTCACGTACACCATGTCGGCTATTCCTGGCATGATGTTCCTGCTGGGCATCTATTGCGCCGGCGGTTATGGCGGAAGTGTGTCGGCAATTTTGATCAACACCCCCGGTACGCCCCACGCCGCCGCTACCATGCTGGATGGTCACCCCCTTTCTCAGAAAGGGCGCACCAAGGCTGCTTTGAAAATCGCCCTTTACGCTTCCACTTTCGGCGGCGTCTTCTCGGCCCTCATGCTGCTTTTCCTGGGGCCACAGGTTGCCAAGGTAGCTGCCCAGCTTGGAACTCCCGAGTATTTCATGGTCTGCGTCTTCGGCCTCACCATCATTGCCGGTGTTTCCGGAAAAAGCATGATCCGCGGCATTATTTCCGCCTGTCTCGGTCTTTTGATTGCCTGCATCGGTTCCGATCCCATGACCAGTTATGACCGATTTACCTTCGGCGTGCCCCGTCTGTACCTGGGATTGGATCTGGCTGTCTGTTTGATCGGTTTGTTCGCCCTTGTGGAAATTCTCTCCAAAGCAGAAAAGTGTCTCAGCGAACTGCATATGGATACCCGGAAAATCAAGGACGACGGCAAAATTACTAAAGATGAGTACAGGCGGATGATTCGTCCGGTTTTGATATCCTCCCTTATTGGCTCCATGGTGGGAATCATCCCTGGCACCGGTGCTTCGGAGGCATCCTGGTTCAGCTACAGCCAGACAAAAAACCTATCCAAACACCCGGAAGAATTCGGGCACGGTTCGGTGGAAGGCATTGCCGCTGCCGAAGCGGCCAATAATGCCGTCACCGGTGCCACCCTGATTCCGCTGCTGACCCTGGGCATTCCCGGCGATGGTACCGTTGCCCTGATGCTGTCCGCCCTGATGATCAACGGCCTGAACCCTGGACTCTCTCTTTTCACCACGGATGGCGACATCATGTACGCTATTATGCTGGGGTTGATTCTGGTAAACTTGTTCATGCTGATACAGGGCCGATTCCTTACCTCTTTGTTCGCCAAAGTGGTTTCCATCCCCCAGGCTATCCTGACCCCAGTGATTGTCATTTTCTGCTTTGCCGGCGCCTACTCCGTAAACAACAACTACTTTGACGTGGGCGTGGCCTTGGTCTTTGCCGTGCTGGCCTGGGTGCTGCGCAAACTGGATATGCCCCCGGTTCCCATCCTGCTGGGCCTGGTACTGGGTAACATGACCGAAACCAACTTCCGCCGTGCCCTGCTGATTTCCAACGGCGACCCGTCCATCTTCTTCAGCAGTGTTTATTGCCTGATTTTCCTTGCCCTGATTGTGGTTGCCGTGGCGACCATCGTGCGTGGCAAGCTTATCGATCAAAAGAAGGCCCGCTCTGTGGCTGCGGCCGCCCCCAAGGAGGATTGACCCCATGCCCCACAATATTATTTTTTACTTCAGTGACCAACAGCGTTGGGACACCTGTGGATGCTTTGGCCAACCGCTGAACATCACCCCTCACCTGGACCAACTCGCCCGGGAAGGCGTCAAGTTCGACAACGCCTTTTCCCCTCAGCCGGTCTGCGGCCCCTGCCGAGCCCTGTTTCAGACTGGGAAATATCCCACAGAGACCGGCTGTTTCCGCAACAACATTATGCTCCCCTCTCATATCAAAACCTTGGCAAACTATATTGAAGACGCCGGTTATGAAACCGCCTACATCGGGAAATGGCATTTGGCCAGTGACGGGGAACTGGAAAAAGCTCCTACCATCGACCACACCATCACCGCTGTGCCCCGGGAATTACGGGGCGGCTATACTGGATATTGGCGTGCTGCCGACGTGCTGGAGTTTACCTCCCACGGGTACGATGGGTATGTCTTTGACGAAAACAACCGCCGCATCGATTTCAAGGGCTACCGAGCCGATTGTATCAACGACATGGCCCTGGAGTTTTTGGATGTCTACGACGGTAAGAAACCTTTCTTCATGACGGTATCTCAGATTGAGCCACACCATCAGAACGACCACAACCACTATGAGGGCCCACATGGTTCCAAAGAACGCTTTGCCAATTTTGTTCTTCCTCATGATTTGGAGGTATTGGGCGGCAATGCGGCCGAAGAGTATCCTGACTATCTGGGACAGTGCGCCAGCCTGGACGAAAACCTGGGCCGTTTGATTGCCAAACTGAAGGAAAAGGGCCTGTACGAAAACACCGTTATTATTTATGCTTCTGATCACGGCTCTCATTTCAAAACACGCAACACCGATAATCATCTTAACGGGTACGACGATTATAAGCGAAGCTGTCACGATGGCGCTCTCCATGTACCGTTGGTCATTGCCGGGGGTCCCTACCGGGGTGGTGTATCCGTGGAGGAACTAGTCAGCACCGAGAGCCTGCCCAAGACCATTCTGGCCTTGGCCGGTGTGAATGTGGGTAATGCCATGATTGGAGAGAACCTGCTTGACGTGGTACAAAAAAAGACCGATAATAGATCCAACCAGGTATTTGCACAGATTTCGGAGAGCCGTGTAGGCCGCTGCGTGCGTACCCCGGAGTATTTGTATTCTGTGTACGCTCCCGGCGTCAACGGCGGAGAAGTAGCCGCAGCAGATACCTATGCAGACGATTTTCTCTATGATCTGAAAGTGGATCCCTGGCAGCTTCAGAATGTGGTGCGGGATTCCCGCTATACGGCCATCAAACGGGATCTGCGGAGCCGCTTGCTGGACTGGATCGAGAGCGCGGAAGGTTATCGTCCCACGATTTTGGACGAGGAGTAATGGCGTATGGGAGCTTCGGACAAAAAGTCACAGCAGGTGTATCGATGGCTGCTGGCATATATTGATGAGAACAAGTTTTCCAACACCCAGAAGCTCCCATCCGAAAATGCTTTGTGCCGACGGCTGGGGACAAGCCGTGAAACGGTGCGTACCGCTCTGGATCAGCTTCTGCAGGAGGGGCTGATCCGCAAAATCCGTGGCAGTGGTACCTACTTCAACAAGGACGCTGCCATGTCCCGAGATCTTGGTAGCGCCGGTGCCCCCTGGAAAATCGGTCTTATTTTGCAGGGGCAGGACACCGATGCCAACACCGAACTGATAGAGGGTGTCAAAAGCGTATTGTTTCCTGACCAGGTTGAACTGCGCGTCTTTTTGACGGATAACAAATTTTCCAATGAGCGACGCTGTCTGCAAACAGTTATGCGTCAGAATTTTCAAGGATTTATTGTAGACGGCGTCAAAGCCAGTCTGCTCAACCCCAATATGGATTGTTACCAGGAATTGCAGCGCAAGCGTATCCCGGTTATTTTCTACAATAATTATTACAAAACGTTGCGCTATCCCCGGGTCACCGTCAACGATACGCTCTGTGCCGACCGTTTGATTCACTTGCTCATCCAGGCCGGTCACCGGCATATTGCCGGCATCTTTGTGTACGACAATTACCAAAGTATTGCAAAGTTTCAGGGAATGGCCATGGCGCTCCAAAAATCCGGCGTGGAATTCCAGGACGACTACATCAAGTGGTGCGTTTCCAACGAAGCACATGATCAAAGCTTTACTCGTGCCATTGAAAAGTTCCTGAAAGGCCTGCCCAAGTGCACTGCCATTGTATGCTGCAACTATATGATCTACAAACTGGTGCGTCAAGTGCTGGACAGCAAAGGCAAACGGATACCGGAAGACTATTCCCTGGTATGCTTTGACTACTCTGGCAATGACTGGGAAGAAGAAGGAATCACCTGTTCGGTGCATCAGGGATATACCATCGGCAGCAAGGTTGCGTCACAACTGATGAAGATGATTCATCGCCGGGATTATGAGCAATACGATTATTCCCTGGTTTTGCAGCCTACCATCCATGTGGGTACCTCAATTCAAGATCTCACCTCCCCCAAAACATAAAAAGGAAGTGGCTCACCGATTAAAATCGGCGGGCCGCTTCCTTTTTTGCTGAAACAGAACAGCATTATAAACGATTCTTTTCTCCCCATTCACACATCTGGTCCAGAATGGGAATCAAAGATTGTCCTCGCAAGGTCAGGCTGTACTCCACCTTGGGCGGAATCTGGGGATATTCCTCTCGATGCACCAACTGGTCGGTTTCCAATTCTTTCAGGGTTGCACTCAGTGTTTTATAGGAAATGGCGCCGATATATTTTTTCATTTCATTAAAGCGCACCACACCGAAAGTCATCAGGGTATACAGGATGGTCATCTTATACTTGCCCTGAATCAGTGACAAAGTATAACTGAATCCTGTATCAGCCAAATTGGCGGTTGCAATACATATCTGATATTTCTGTGGATCCATGGCACACTCTCCTTTAGGTAAGTATTGTACGTAAATGTGCGTACTTGTCAAATTTCCAGTTCTTGCTATGATTGTAAGAGAACGATCACAAAAAGTCAAATTCATTCCAACAGGAGGTTTATTATGAGCAAGAAGATTGTTGTAATTACCGGCAGTCCCCGTAAATCCGGAAACAGTTTTGCCATGACGGACAGTTTTATCCAGGCAGCTCAGGCCAAAGGCCATACGGTAACCCGCTTTGATGCGGCCATGATGCAAATCGACGGTTGCCGCGCCTGCGAGACCTGCTTCAAAACCGGGAAAGCCTGTTCTTTTGATGACGATTTCAATCTTATTGCTCCGGCGATACTGGAAGCGGATGTTCTTGTCTTCACTATGCCGGTCTACTGGTATTCCATCCCTTCCCAAATCAAGGGTGTGATTGATCGGCTCTATTCCCTGGTGGTTGGTGGCAAAAATATCGCCGGCAAGGAATGTGCCTTGATTGCCTGCTGCGAGGAGGAAGAGCCCTCCGTTCTGGATGGCGTGCGTATTCCTATGGAACGCACCGCCGCCCTGAACCAGTGGAAGATGGTGGGTGAAGTGCTGGTTCCGGGTGTTCTGAAGTTGGGTGACATTGACAAAACCGACGGTTGCCAGCAGGCCGCCGCCTTGGCAGACAACCTTTGAATTTTAGGAAACAGTAAATGAAACGAATTGTCATTACTGAGATATCCCTTCGTTTGATTACTTCCCCTGAGGCGTAACCCTCACAGAAAACGAAAGGCCTTGCGGTGAGAGATTTTCTTTCTCCGCAAGGCTTTTTATCGTTTCGGCCTTCCTAAGCCGGAGGCAGAATGTTGTTTACTTTTCGATCTTCTGGTTGCCCGTTGACCATACATGCGCATCTTTTGCTGCCGTTGCGGTGTTCTGAGCCATCACACCCACCAGATTATGCGGCAGATAGGCTTCTTCCAGATATCCGACTTCTTCCGGCGTCAGAATGAGCCCCGTCGCTTTGGCAGCCCCTTCCACATGGTGGAACTTGGTGGCGCCCACAACAGGGGCTGTCACCTTGGTCAGCAGCCATGCCAGAGAGATTTCCGTCATGGTCGCGCCCCTTTTTTTCGCCAGCTCTGCCACCCGACGGATAATGACACCATCCTGCTGTGCCGTGGCATCATATTTGAACTTGGCGTAACTGTCCTCTTCCAGACGTCTGGACGTTTCGCCAGGATGCTTGGAAAGCCGCCCGCCGGCCAGAGCGCTGTAGGGCGTCATGGCGATATTGTCCTCGGCGCAGAGCTTGGCCATCTCCCGCTCTTCCTCTCGGAAAATCAGGTTGTAATGCCCTTGAACAGAAATGAATTTGGCAAAGCCCTCTTTTTCCGCCAACGCATTGGCCTTGGCCAACTGGTAGGCAAAACAATTAGAGATACCAATATATCGAACTTTTCCTGCCTTCACCACACGGTTCAGACCGTCCATAATGTCATAGAGCGGCGTTTGGTAATCCCACATATGGTAAATATACAGATCGATATGATCCATTCCCAGATTTTTCAGGCTGGTATTGACCATTCGCTCAATATGTTGCTGCCCCGAAATGCCATTCTGAATCTCTTCCTGCGTACGGGGCAGGAACTTAGTGGCCAATACCACATCCTCCCGCCGGGCAAAAGCACGCAGGGCTCTGCCCACATACTGTTCACTGGTACCGCTCTGATATGCAATGATTGATTCCCAGTTCCAGGCCATGCCTGATGATTTCACGGGAATGCCTCTCGTCCAGCGTCCAACTGTGCTGACCACGTTTGGCATCTCCAAAACCCATACAGCCCATACAAATACGGGAGACATTCAAATCCGAATTTCCCAGTTTTGTGTATTGCATATCATTGCCCTCTTTTCAGATTGTCAAGCCGGATTTCAACCAACTTGCTTATGGAGGATTGCTGTTTTTCAATCCACGGGTTCAAGATTTCCCCCAACTTCCGATCACACCCATCCGCACCGCGTCAGACTGGAATGCGCGGGAAATTTGGTGCGTGACGCCGGAGCAGGAAATGATCAAGGCTTACCGCTGCACAGCAGATACTTTACCCAAGTTCCTCGTATGATCCTCGTGCTTACTATAAAAACAAAGTTTTCTTGCAGGGATTTATATAACATTTAGTCCAGCTTGCCAAACGACATACATTTGCCCAGGACATCTCCTGTGGCCAAATATTCGTAGGTTGGCATCTCAAACAGAACCGGCTTGAGAAGATGGTAGTTGATTTTTCCGGTTTCTGTCAAAATGTTTTCTTCCGCATAGGTTCGTTCAACCTTGCAGATAAAAGACTCAAAGCCTTCCGTTACATAAGTATCCACCACCTCGCATTCCATGACCACCGGAGCCTGAGCAATCATCGGTACTCCGGCATCGTCCACAGTGCAGTCAAAGAGTTGGGACTTGTCCGCCTTGGCCCCGCTGATGCAGCCTGCCCGGTCCGCCTTGGCCAACAGAAGTTCATCCACGATATTTATGGATAACTTTCCCGTTTCTTTGATTCCCTGATTGGTGTAATGCAGTTTTGCCAGGCTGACCATAACACGATCATGGCCAATGATCCCTACATGCCCCACCAGAGCCCAATTCGGTTTTCCATGCACCATCGTTCCCACCACGACCAGCGGTGTAGGATAAAGAGCCAGCGCATTTCCAATTTGTTTCTTCATAGTAAGAATCCTCCCGATTCATATGTTTTATATTGCTTCCACTTACTGCTGTACCGATTTATGAGGGGCGCTCTTTCCCGGTTTGTCTGGTAGGATCTAGGCGCATTTTCCTCAGCAGGTGGCCGCCGTAGTGGGAAAGAAACATGCAGGATCCCGCCATGGCAAGATAATCCAGATAAAACAGTGGCACAGGCTCCTCGAAATCCAGAAAAACGAATTGTGTCTGTACCAACATATAGGTCAACAGATTTCGTTTTGCAAAAACCGTAAGGCCGTAAAGGGCAATGGACGCACTCATCAGGCGTAGCACCGCACTGCGTTTCGGGGATGCTTTCCCTATCCGGAGCTCTTTTCTTGCAACACCGATGAAAATGTCCCAATGCATTCCAAGATGCAGTGCCATGACGACAAATCCCCAGTAAGAAGACGCCATATGAAGCAATCGCGCCATCGCAGTTCCCCCCTGAAGATGTAAAAAGGCAAAAACATGGTTGGACAGCAGGATTCCACTGATCATCAGGCAAATCATAGCGGACAACACGGCAAAATCCAAAAGAATCTGCGCCATGCGAAACAGGGTGCAGGGGCCGCTGAAAAGCGTCTTATACCAATTCCAATTGAGGATGTGATGAACGATAAAGAGGACAAACATGGCTGCCCCCACCCATTCGTGGGCAAGATTTCCCCAAAACTGATATCCCATCAAAAAAAGCAACGCCAGGCTCATCAACGCATCCACAAGCATTTTTATATGTGCTTTTGGTTTCACAATCTTGCCCTCCTTTCTTGGTTTACCTGTTCAACGCCAACTCCTCCAGCCACGAAGTGATGTGGGCCTGTTCATCCTCCAGCTCACTTTCTGTAAGAGCCAGGCCTTCCAGCATCGTTGCACCGACTGCACTCTCCTCCATACCAGCCAGACTTCTGCCGAAACCGCCGCTGGCGCTGGTATTGAATGGAATCAGCGTTTTGCCGGTAAAATCGTACGATTCCAGAAAGGTGTAGACCGCCATAGGGGCATCACTCCACCAGTTAGGATAGCCTACAAAAACCGTATCGTAGCTGTCCCAGTTTTCCACCTGCCCGTTCAGTTCGGGACGAGCCTCTTCGCTTTGCTCCTGCTGAGCAATATCCAAAAGTTCGTTATAATCATCGGTGTAAGGCACCGCCGTTGCAATCTCAAAGAGGTTTCCGCCGGTTTCCTGTGCAATGAGTTCCGCCATCCTGCGGGTATTGCCAGACCAGGAGAAATACGCCACCAGCGTACCGCCGGGCTTCACCGATTCAGAGGAGGCCGCATCGTGAGCAGATTCCGGGATCGCGTCGGATGCAGGCTCTTCCGCTGGAGCCGAAGAAAGCGACGCAGAAACGGCCGGAGCTTGTGAAGCGGAATTTTCCTCGGAACCGGTATTTTGCTCCCCACAGGCAACGAGTGAAACCATTAGCAACACAGCAAACAAAACAGACAGTGTTTTTTTCATAAGATTCTCTCCTTTCCTACCAGACTCAAAGGCAACACAGGTTTTCTCCGCCTTGCTTTTGAATTCCGGCGGTCAACGGTCCGACCCGAAGAAACATGGCACGGAATCACTCCTACAGAATCACGGCAGTCGCTTCCCCAACTCATAGGCCTGCTGGGGATAGGAGGAGAGCTTCGTTGTGGACGGTGTTCCACACCCATACCCTAATACCATACCCATATCCTCCAGATTCAGATAACGCACCAAAGTCTTATAATGGGCCTCCAGCGCTTCAAACGTCCAGCTATCCGCATTCCAGGCTGCGGTAAGAAGTGCAGATTTCATTCCTTTCTGCTGGATGGAACTGTTGAAAGCACAAAAACGGTCGATCATCGCTTTCAGCTGGGCAGACATGCCATAATAATACAGCGGCGTCACAAACACCATCATATCAGCGTCCAGGATTTTAGGGCGAATGGACTCCACATCGTCCTTTTGGATGCAGGGCCCTTCATACCGCAGGAAGACTTTGTCGCTGTATTCCTTTCCCGCATTTTCTACCAGGTCATACACTGTTTTGGTATTCTCGTAGGTAATCATCTGTTTCCTCCTGAATGTATCATACCGTGTACCCAATTGTCTGTTTGACCATCTGTTCATTTTTTCTCAATCTTGCGCCTTTTTTTCGAGGCGCTACCGTTGAGTATACCACACAAAACCGCAAATGTCCTTTAACAAATGTACAAATTATTGAATTGTGATCAATTTTTGGAAGATTACAAAAAATTTACCTAAATAATTTGAATATTATTCTGCAGGTTCCACAAAAATTTCAGCTGCCAAAAAATCCTCTGGCCCTGTATTTTGCAGAAAGACCGCACAGGCAGCAAAAAGCCCAGGCCGTAGCCTGGGCTTTTGAAAAGTGGAATCGGTTGTTGGGTCAATTCTTGGCAGTTTCGGGCATCCGGCCCAGCTGGGTGTTGTCGGCAGTCCGGTCCGCCAGGGCGGGGACGGGGTGCTTTTTGGTCTGGTAGCGGTAGTCTTCCCCATTTTTCTCCTGGTAGGACCAAATGATTTTGTGGCTGGGCACCGCCTCGGGGCCACCCTTGTTGACCGCCTCCTGGTACCGGAAGAAGGGAGAATCCGGAGCAATCTGATCAACAGGCAGATAGTCTTCCCCGCCGGCGGTGAGCTCCACCGTGTTTTTCAGCACCTTGCGTACATAGTCTATCTGGGGCTCGAACCGGAGTAATTCCGGGAACTCTCCCTGGGGCAGCACTTCCTGCCACTCCTTGTCCTCATACTTTTGTAGCAGCTTGG
Organism: Subdoligranulum variabile; assembly: GCF_025152575.1. Classification (NCBI taxonomy): domain Bacteria; kingdom Bacillati; phylum Bacillota; class Clostridia; order Eubacteriales; family Oscillospiraceae; genus Subdoligranulum; species Subdoligranulum variabile. Next base: position 3,236,899 of record NZ_CP102293.1, read on the forward strand.
CCGCTTTGTGCAGGTGCCCCACTTCCATGTCAAAATACCGTTCCCATATCTTTTTCACATGGTCGTCGGTCTCGGTCTCAAAGCAGGACCAGTACAGGTAACACTCATTGTACTCGTGGAGCAGCAGATTTTCCAGCCAGGTGCAGCTGGGATCCATGAGAGCCCCGTACTGAGTGACGTGCTCTTCCTCCACCATGCCGATTTCCTGGTACAGTCGGCGGCCCAGATCGTTGGGGTAAAAGGCCCCCAGGTTCATATAGTAGTTCATGGTCTGCTGTTCGGCAGCGGTGATAATGCAGGTATCCAGCATGGTGAGCAGATCCGCCTTCTTGAAATTGCAGGCCCGGCGAACGCTGTCCACGGGATGGCGGTGATGGGCGATGGTAGGCCGCCCGGGCATGATTTCGGTGTAGCCGCCCACCAGGCGCTCTGCCTGAATGCCCTGCTCCATTTCCAACAGGTCCGCATACCGGTATAGGTGGTCAAAGTCCTCCAACAGAGCAAAGTTCAGGGCCTTCACCACATAAGGGTCTGGATCCCGTTGGGCCAGAATAGCGGTCAGGTCCACCGCCAGCTGTTCGTAGGTGATGGTGGTCTCCAGCTGGGTCTCGTCGGCAGGCTTCAGGTAGGCAAGCTGATGTTGTTGCTGCTGCTCCTGCCGCCGGGCCACCGCCAGTTCCCGGCGCAGATCGTTGTCCGTGCAGTGGCGGTGGAACTGATGACCGAACCATACCGCCTCATACTCTGCCCCGGTCATCAGGATGATGCGAACTTTGGTATAGGCATCGGTCTCGTCCTTGCAGTAAGCTTTGGGGTACAGGCTTTTCCAGCTCTGGAACTCCCCCGCTTTCCGAGATGGCTTCTCTTCAAAAGGATTCATACCCTGTTCCTCCCTGTTGTTTTTCCATCCGTATTATAGACAACAGGGAGCGAATTATGCAGCGACGCAATACAGCATCGCTATGCGGAAGGTGGTCTTTCTTTGGCCGGATCAGCCGGATTCAATGGTAGCTTTATCAGCGTAGGTGGGCAGGCAAAACTCCCGCTGCCGCCCTTCTACGTCTGTTTCGGACGACGTCTTGCCGCCTTTCCGCTCAAAGAAACAGTTCACAGTCCTTGCGCTCGGAGCACACCTTTTTCAGCATCAGGCCCGCCGCCGACAGCAGAAGCGGATTAACTCTTCGGGCCCCCTGCGGGCATACGGCGACACAACGCATGCAGGAGATACATGCCTTTTCATCCACCTTTGTGGGATCCTCCTTATGGATGGCCTGTACCGGACATTCCGCGGCACAAACACCGCAGCGGTTGCACGCCTTGGTGGCCTTGGGCACCATGCCGGCACCTCCGGCTTTTTTGTAGGGACGGTTGCCTGGAAGGTCCGGTTCCGACAAGTCGTCTGCAGAAAGTTTTGCCTGGATTTTTTCGCCAAAAGCGGCAAGCTGTGCTGCATCCTGTGCATCGGGCCGGCCGGCGGCAAACTGCCGGGCGATGGAGTGTTCCGCCACCGCCGCCACGGCGGCAATCACCCGGAAACCGGCTTTTTGGGCTGCATCTTCCAGCTCCACCAGGGTATCCTCATAAGCGCGGTTGCCATACACGCAGACCAGCACCGCCCGCGCGCCCTGGCCGTGCATCGCTGTCAGCCGTTCCACGGCCACTGCCGGAACACGACCGCCGTAGGACGGCACCGCTATGAGTGCTACATCCTCCTGCGTCAGGCGAATGGCGGAAAAATCCTGTTTGCTGTCCGTGAGGTCAATGGCGGCTGCTTCCCCGGCCAGTGCCTTTGTCAGCAAGACCGCCACCTTCTGTGTCCCTCCCGTGGGACTGAACACGATGTTATAGAGTTTCATCTTATAGAGTTTCATCGCAAAAATCCTCCTTCTTCAGATTTCTTTTCCGGCTTTCCAGGACAGGATGTAATGCATGGTATCGGGAAGGTCCCTGTTCGCCTGGGGTACGGATACAAAAGCGCCGGCAAGCCCCAGTTCCAGAGCTGTCTGATGGAAGTGGGACAGTGCAATGCCCAGGTCCACCTGCTTGATCAGTTGTTCCGGCTCTGCAAGTCCGGGCTTATACGACGCATAGAAATGATACAGGTCCCCGGCTTTGCATACCCGCCAGGGCTGCGCGTTGGTGGCAGACGGTGCCAACCGCACCATTTCCAGCGGTTGGGCGTAGAGGCCCGCCTCGGCGGTGGTGAGCGGGGTGTGGAAATCCTCCTGAAAGAACAATTCTTCCCAGGGTTTGCGAACCGAGGATTTCATGGTGGCGCGCATGAGGGTTTCCGCCAGGCTGCGTTTGGCGGCGGGATAACCTACCGGCGAGATGGCCGGGAAGAGTTCCTCCTTGGAAATCCCCATGGAAGCCGCGAAATGCTCCCGCTGAAAGGTAGCGGCCAGCCACACCGTGCCCAACCCCAGATGGGTAGCATACAACAACAGATTTTCAAATTCATATCCGGCAGCCAGCGGCGCCAGCTCGTTTTTGGGGACAGAAACCCCCAGAAAGGTGCTGGCCCCCTTGATCACGCCATAAGTGCCCAGTTTTTCCCCTGCAGTATCCACCTTCCTGTCGAGGATATATTCGTGAACCGGAACGCCGAAGGGATTGTCCAGCCGCTCCATGAAGGCCACCAGGGCAGCCCGGTCCTGTGGGGAAAGAGCCCGTTCCTCATAGGTGCGCACACTGTGCCGCTTCTGAATGGTCTTCACAACGGGAATGGATCGTTTCACCGGTCTGCCTCCTTTACATCTCAATCATCACTTTACCGTGGAGCGGTCCTTTTGCCACCAACTGTAGTGCCTCGTTCGCCTCCTCCAGGGTAAAGACACGATCATCCACAGCCGGGTGTATCTGCTGCTGTTCCACGACCTTGGTAATTTCCCGGAGCTGTGCACCGTCAGAACGGACAAAGACAAACCGGTATTCTTTCCCCTGCTTTTGGGCGGTCTTGTCGTATTTTCGGCCTGCCAAGGCGAAGAGCTGTTTTTTCCAGCCGGGAAACTGCCTAGCCTCGGCGAAAGCCCTGTTGGGTCCGGTGCGCAGGCTGACCAGGCGTCCGCCTTGTTTCAGCACCGACAGCTCATGTTCAAACTCCGCCGGGCCCAGCGTATCGATCACCCCGTCCAGGCCGGACAGCTGCTCCCAGTAATTTTCCTGCTTGTAGTCCAGATAGCGGTCCACACCCATGGCCATAAACGATTCCTTCGACCGTGCGTTGCCCGTAACCGTGACGTGCAGCCCCAGAGCTTTGGCTAGAGGAACGGCCATCTGACCGAAACTACCTGACCCGCCGGGGATCAGGATTTTTTGTCCGGGCTTTGCTTCCAGTTCTTCGGTGATTGCCTGCCAGGCAGTCAGACCAGTCAGCGGGACAGCGGCTGCCGTGGCGAAATCGTACCCCGCGGGCATTTTGGCGATTGCTTTCTGGTCCACGGCCACATATTCCGCGAAGGCACCGATTTTGTGGATGGGCAGCCGGGCATAGACTTGATCTCCCTTCTGAAATCCGAGTACTTTGTTTCCCACCTGCCCCACAATTCCAGCGCACTCATTGCCCAGAGTCAGGGGCATGGAGTATCCTTGAATCAGTTTGACACTCCCTGTCAGAATCAGAAGATCCACGGGGTTGACCGCCGCCGCCTTGACCCGGATCAACACTTCGGAATCGGAAATTGCCGGGACGGGCACATCGCGCAGAACGGTATGGATGGTTTTGGCATAGCGCTCAATCTGGATTGCTTTCATGGAAAACCTCTTTCTGTCAGGAAATTCTCTTGCTTATTTATGAGAATCGGAACGGCATCAGATGTAACGAATACAATTAAAACGAGTCAGTGTAGCATACTCCAGATGTAATGTCAATAGTTACACATAGAGAAAACCTTGCTTCGTCACATACTCACAACAAGCCTTCCTAACCGGAGTTATCCATAGCATGATGTCGTGGCTGTTTACCCATTAATTATAACCCCACGTTCAACGTGGGGTTGGAACAATGGCCCCATAGGAGCCGCAATGCCAGCCGCGTCTAAAGACGCACAATAAGCGACGCCAACCGCACTTGGCGTCGCTTTTTTACCTGCTTATTTTACTTTCTGTTGGAGTTCTCTTGCGAATCGTCATCGTCAAAGTCTGCTACATTTCTGAATGGATCTTCGTATTCTCTGAAGCTCAACTGGTCCCCCATCTGGTCATTCATCTCTTGATCCAGAATATAATGTTTTATTGCTGCTTCCTGCCCTCCCACTGTATTGACGTAATACCCCTTACTCCAAAATACACGGCGTCCGTATTTGTACTTTATGTTTGCGCGCTTTTCGAATATCATAAGTGTACTTTTTCCCTTAAAATATCCTACAAAATCTGCTACTGCCAATTTGGGTGGAATCGATACCAGCATATGGATGTGATCCGGTATTGTATGGGCCCCGATCATTTCCACATATTTGTATTCGCAAAGCATTCTCAGTATCTTCCCTATATCTTTGCGCTATTCTCAGTATCTTCCCTATATCTTTGCGCTGCTTCGTGTATATTACTTTTCTCCGATCTTTTGGCACCAGCACTATATGATATTTGCAATTCCAATTAGGTCAGTTTACAAGGAACTACACGCAGACCACGAAACGGGGGCTGCTGACAACAAATAAAGGCTGAATATCAAGCACCGGGGAAGTGCGAGATATTCAGCCTGTTTTGTTGTCCGGGGTTTCCAAAGGGGCTTTCCCTTTGGCACACGACTTTGCTTGCAAAGTGTAGTGTGTTATACGCTCTGTCGGCGTTGCTGCGAAAATGAGGTTGCCGCCGGGGAGGGCAAGGGCATTTGAAGCAGCAGGAAAACAGGGCTGTGATTGCGTGGCGTGAAGCCGCAAGCGCAGGACTGGTTTCATCAGCAGACAGGGCGGATATGAAAGCCCCCGTCCCTCGTCCCACGCCGGACTACGGGACAAAATGTCCCGAACCATTTTGATAAGCAAGCGTACTTGTCAACCGTTACCCTTTTTGAAAGAACCACTACCACGATAAGTGTTGACAACACAGGTAAAGACTTGTCCACAGTGTTTGCACCGTACCATGTGAACCATAATTTCATCCGCCCATCCATCTTCGGTCTTTACCTGATTCAACGGGCAAGTGGATTCTTCCTCAAGCAGTTCAAAACCGCCATTTGTCACAAGCTGTTGGATGTATTCGATACACGCCAGATAATCTTTCGGTGCGTTAAATCTCTTCCATTTCTGAATATTATGACAGTAGTCACACATTGCAACTCCCTCCATAACCAAATTTTCTAAATTTTGAAATGGGCGGGAAAGCCATTTTAGGGCTTTCCCGCCTTGATTACCCATCAGCAAAGACGGGCGAGGCTGTCAACGGCGGCGCATTTATGCGCCGTTCATCTTGACCGTTGACTGGCTCGGCTGGCTTTGCTATTTTTTCAACAGGTAGATTTAGATAATTAGCAAATTGACACTAATACGGCTCTTTCTTGCTCTGCCATTTTTTCATAAAACTTTTTCAAATTTTCAAATGAATTTCTTAAATCATCTTTAATTAAATCTGCTTCATCTTCATATCCCCAAATATCGGGGTAAATACCATTTTGGCGAAACGCACGCATATCAAATTTATCAATATATGTTTCAAAATTAAGTTCCTGCAACGCTTTTGCAATTTCTTTTACTCTATCGGTTTTCGTTCCAGATATAAAGATTTCTTCCCCAGAAATATTAAACTGTCCTACAATCGCTTCACTGATTAAATTATCTTCAATCGGTTCGCTGGCAGATTTTCCTGTCAGCAAGAAATGAAGTGCGTCCCACATTTTATCTATATCACAAATTTCCAAGTTCTCATTTTCCTGCGCTTCTTCCACATCATCAAGGCACATAAATTTTTCTAATTCAGTGTCAGTAGTTGACTGATAATTTGCAATCATTCCCATGTATTTTTCCTCCATATTTTACTGTCTTGTTCTCTACTTCCGTCCCCGCTGTGGGTTCGGATTTTTCAGCAAGTCCGACTTCTGTGCAATCTTTTTCAGCCACTTCTTTTCTTCTTCGGACAACTTCTTCAAATTCAATTTGAGCCGCTTACAGATAAACGCCAAAGCCGCTTGCTCCGGGTCGCTGCCCTCGCTGGCGACTTCATCTGCGGTCTGTAAAAAATCTTCCAGCGGGTTGTCCTCCGGGACGCTGAAAAAATCGTCCTTATGCGCTTCCCGCAGGTCAAGAGCTATCTTGTTTATGTCCTGCTGTATCACATAGCGGCAAAAGCTGTCATCATCAATATGGGCGGCGATAAGCTGTCTTAACTGTGGGTCGGTCAAGCCGGGATTGTGCTGCTTCATAATGGTTGCGCTTACAGCGTCCACAATGGCGTTTGCACTCTGTACCTGTTTTCCCGCCACGCCGTTCACATAGATTTCAAGGTCTGCCATCAGCCGGGGAAAATCAGGGTGCGCCGCCAGCTCACACAAGAGGGAATTATCCACCCGCCCACTTTTCAATAGTTCAATCATATCATCGCTCAAACACAGGTCTGCAAGATCGGCGTTTGGGTGATTTCTTGTTTCGGACAGCCCCAGCAGGTAATCGGCGGTCACGCCGTAAAACTTTGCCAGCTTGATAATGGCATAGTGGCTGATGTCCTTGAAGTCCTTTGCTTCATAACTACCCAGTGCAGACTTGGAGAGATTTACCTGTTCTTCAAGCTGCTCCAGCGTCAGCCCACGCTCTACACGCAGGTCTTTTAGGCGTTCCTGTATGGACAGTTCCATGCGCTCCCTCCCCTTGTCTGCTCGATAAATAGGAATTTCAAAAGTTCAAAGAAATCTGAAATCCAAAGTCTTTTTCACATTGAAAATTTTTCCCAATTTGCCTTACAAAATAATCTTCATCTTCTGGGAATACCACTTTTGTTATAGACCTTAATAAAGTCAATTTATCAACAGACTCTTTCAGTACAATTTCATATGTACTCCATCCATCTGTTACAGGCGAAGATATGTCATCAATCATATCTGAAAACAATTCATATCCGTTTATACATTGGTTCTTTGCTAATTGGCTAGCCCTAAATGAACATAACATTTTTTCAAGCATACTGTATTGTCTGCCGTTCAAACTTACCTGATATGTTTTCATGTAGCGTTTCTCCTCCCACTTTCGGTTTGTCCCCCTGTATTTAATTATTTTACCACAATTCCGAGAGCGTGGAAATAGCCTGTTTTTTAGACCGATTTCCCACCTTTCGGATATACGGCACAGGCGGTCAAAAAAGTGTAGACTTGAGATAGTTCATCGATGAACAGCGCATTGAAAACAAAATGACCGTCCGAAAAGGAATACCCTGGCTGGGGAAGCGCCGCAAGGAGCCAACTTCTGGACACTTTGTCCAGAGGTCACTTCGGGACAAGTTGTCCCGAAGCTGTGGGGAGCGCGCCAACGCCGGAACACGCCGCAGGAATGGGGCAGGAAGCCTTTTCGGGGAGAACGGCAACGGAAAACAAACGGAGGGACGCATGAGAAATAACCCATACAAAGACTTGCCACCGTTGGAGCGCAGGCCGGACGGCACGCACTACCGCATGACCCCGGCACAGCGGAAACAAGCCAACGCCTTAATACGCCGGGAGTGCTGTAACTGTGAGGACGGGGACTGTATCGCTCTTGACGATGGGGACACCTGCACTTGCCCACAGATGATTTCTTTCTCGGTCTGCTGTAAATGGTTCCGCTGGTCGGTCTTGCCGCAAATCGGAATGCTGGAAGCAGAGATTTTCCGGGATAAGGAGCTAAAACGCTGTGCGGTCTGCGGCAGAGTGTTCGTCCCAAAGTCCAACCGGGGAAAATACTGTCCCGACTGCGCCGCCAGAGTTCACAGGCGGCAGAAAACAGAAAGTGAACGGAAAAGGAGGTCTGCTGTGGACAGTTAGGGGCTGAAAAGTCCTTGATTTACAAGGCTTCCAGAGTGCGAAACCGGGGGAAGTCGTATCAAGTATCGCCCTCCCCCGGAAACACCGTCCTAACCGTCCACAAAACACGAT